>CAZHOX010000025.1:16783-27425 GCA_964534345.1 uncultured Anaerolinea sp. | reverse complement strand
CAGCAGCGCCTGTGCATTGCCCGCACCATCGCCATTCAGCCTGAGATCATTCTCATGGACGAACCCGCTTCCGCACTTGACCCCATCTCCACGCTTCGCATCGAAGAGTTGATGCAGGAGTTGAAGAAGAACTACACCATCATCATTGTCACCCACAACATGCAGCAGGCCGCGCGCGCCTCCGACTTCACCGCCATGATGATGATCGATGAAAACCGCGCTGGCGGTGTGATCGAGTTCGATGAAACGAAAAAAATATTCACCCGTCCCTCCGATAAACGCACAGAAGATTATGTGACGGGAAGGTTTGGGTAATATGACAAAGCCAAAGGTCTTATTTCTTTGCACAGGCAACTCGGCACGCAGCCAGCTTGCCGAAGGACTTCTGCGTGCATTGGCTGGGGAGCAGTTCGAAGTTTTCAGCGCAGGCACAGAGCCGAAGGGCAGTATCCTGCCTGAGATTAAAGAAGTGATGCGCGAGGTCGGCATCGATATTTCAGCGCAGTGGTCAAAATCTGTCACTGAATATCTTGGCAAGGTTCACTTCTCCCACGTCATCACTGTTTGCGCAGATGCCGAGGAAAATTGTCCCGCTGTGTTTTTGAACATGGGGACTCACGACCATTGGCCTTTTGATGACCCCGCAAAATTTAATGAAGAAACCCGCCTCGACTCTACCCGACGCGTGCGCGACCAAATTGAGCAGCGCCTACGCCTTTGGCTTGCCGAACAAGGCATTGCCCCTGCGGACTATCGTCAGATGTGATTACGGTAGTAAAATAGAAAGATACCCCCATCAGAGGTCTTATGATCAGAAAAACATTTGAGAGTGAAATTCAGCAAGTGAAGGACGAAGTGATTTTGCTTGGCTCCATGGTGGAACATGCCATCATTGGGTCGGTAGAAGCTTTAAAGAAACGCGACATGGTGGCTTCTGAAAAGATCATCGCCGAAGACAAAGAGATCAACAAGAAGCGTTTTGCAATTGAAAATCAGTTGATGATTCTGATCGCGACCCAGCAGCCAATGGCACACGACCTGCGCCTGCTCGCCTCCACAATGGAGATTATTTCCGAGTTGGAGCGCATGGGTGATTATGCGAAAGGCATCGCTAACATCAACATCCGCATGGGCGAGGAAGCCTTGCTCAAGCCGTTGATCGATATTCCGCGCATGGCTCAGATCGGCGCAAGCATGTTGCACCGCTCCTTGAGCGCCTTCATCAACGAAGACGTGGAAGTAGCCAAAACACTCCCCGTGGAAGATGACGAAGTGGATGCGCTCTACAACCAGATATATCATGAATTGATGTTGATCATTATTCAAGACCCCAAATCCATTGAGCGTGCAAACTGGCTTCTGTGGGTTGCTCACAACCTCGAGCGTGTGGCAGACCGTGTAACGAATATCTGCGAGCGCACGATCTTCATTGCAACGGGTTCGTTCAGCGAGATCAAATCGAGCGATGATGAGTTTTGGAAGAAGAAATAAAAACACCGAGCAATAATTAAAAAAATAAGCGACTATCTTTTGATAGTCGCTTTTACTTTCCACTATTCACTATTTATTCCCCTACCCCATACGTCCTGTGATGTAGGCTTCTGTTAACTCTTCTTTTGGGGTTGTGAACATTTGCGTGGTGGGAGCAAACTCAACCAGTTCGCCAAGCCAGAACAAGCCTGTGTGGTCAGAGACACGTGCAGCTTGCTGCATGTTGTGTGTCACGATGACAATGGTGTAATCTTTTTTCAAATCTGCGATCAACTCTTCTACGCGCAGGGTGGCGATGGGGTCAAGCGCAGAAGTAGATTCATCCATGAGGATGACTTCGGGCTGCACAGCGATGACGCGGGCAATGCACAATCTCTGCTGTTGGCCAAGGGACAAACCCAAAGCGTCCGATTTCAGGTCGTCTTTCACTTCGTCCCAAAGCGCGGCGTCGATCAGGCTTTTTTCCACCACTTCGTCGAGGTTTACGTCCATGCCCATTACACGTGGACCAAAGGCCACATTGTCGTAAATGGATTGCGGAAATGGATTGGGCTTTTGAAAAACCATGCCCACGCGTTGGCGGAGGTTGACCACGTCCATTGTTGTGCCGTAGATATCCTCACCTTTGAGCAGGATCTTTCCTTCAACTCGTGTGCCTGTGATGGTGTCGTTCATGCGGTTGAGGCAGCGAAGAAATGTAGATTTGCCGCAGCCCGATGGGCCGATGAGCGCTGTCACTTGCTGAGGTTGGATCTCGAGATTAATGCCCGAAAGGGCTCTTGAACTACCATAGTAAAAGTCCAATTGCTGGACGGAGAAGGCAGGTTGCATTGTGTTCATGTGCGTGATTGTATCAGAAAGATTCAGTGGTGCACGCGCTATAAGAGTGACAAATATCACTCGAGACAGAATCAGCCTTCGGGAAGTCCGAGGCGGTATAATTCGCCCCAATGAAACGCATTCTAATTATCTTTCTTCTTTTCTCATTCATCTTAATATCCTGTGGTTCTGCTGATTCATCCGCTGAAACCGTAGTTGATGCTCCTGCTCAATACATCGAAAATAAAGGTTCGGATACCATTGTCAACCTGGCGCTGGCTTGGGCAGAGGCATATCAGGCCGAACATGCTGAAGTGCGCATCTCGGTAACCGGCGGCGGCTCTGGAACAGGAATCGCTGCGCTGGTAAATGGCACTGTGGATATTGCAAATGCATCCCGCAAGATCAAAGATGAAGAAACTACCGAAGCGCAAGCAAATGGAGTTGATCCTGTTGAGCACATTATTGCGCGTGATGCCATTGCAGTGATCGTCAACCCGAACAACCCTGTCAGCCAGTTAACATTGCAACAGATTTCAGATATCTACAGTGGTAAATTTACAAACTGGCAGGAAGTGGGCGGCGAAGACCGACCCATTGTAAAACTTTCTCGCGAAACCAACTCAGGCACGCATGTGTATTTTCTGGAAACCGTTCTGCGGCTTGGGAATAGTGACGACGAAACTTTGTTCTCAATGGATACTCTGCTGCTTCCATCTTCCGAGGGAATTATTTCGGAAGTGCGCCAGAACCCAAATGCAATTGGTTATGATGGCCTTGGGTATGTGCCCGATGACCTGAAAATGATCGCGATCGCAAAAGAAGCAGGCGGTGACTATGTGCTTCCTTCCATCGAAACCGTGAATGACAAAACATATGCCATTGCGCGTGATCTATATATGTATACCAACGGCGAACCCACCGGCATTGTGAAAGAATATTTGGATTGGATCCTTTCTGCTGAAGCACAGGAGATCGTTGCTGAGTTGGGTTTTGTACCTGCGAAATAATATAGACCCTAAAGGTTTTCTTGATAAATTTAGAACAGTGTTTAACCGAAAAACCTTTAGGGTCTTATGAGGAATAATGGAAAAATCTTTAAACTGGCGTGAGTTCATCATCACAAGAGCCATCAAAGCCAGCGGATATTCGGCTGTAGTCTTTGTTCTGCTCATTTTCTTTTTCCTTCTGCGTGAAGGACTGCCCGCACTCAGCGAAGTGGAAGCCTCATCACTTCTCAACATTCGCTGGTATCCCATTGAAGATCACTTCGGCATTTTGCCGCTCATCACAGGCTCGATCATCATCACTCTTGGCGCAGCTCTCATCGCCGTCCCATTTGGGATAGGCACCGCTGTTTACATCTCAGAGATCGCTCCGCGCTGGATGCGTGAGATTCTCAAGCCGCTGGTGGAATTACTTGGCGGACTTCCCTCGGTGGTGTTGGGTTTCCTTGGCATTCTTGTCGTCTCACCATATCTGCGCGTCTTACTGGACCTGCCAACTGGTCTGACCGCTTTTACAGGATCTCTGCTGTTAGGTGGAATCGCAGTTCCAACGGTCGTCTCCGTAGCCGAGGATGCGTTGGACTCTGTCCCGCGTGCGTATCGTGAAGGCGCGTGGGCTTTGGGCGCCACCAAATGGCAAACCATCTGGCGTGTCACATTGCCCGCCGCAAAATCCGGTGTGTTAACCGCCGTCATGCTCGGCGTGGGACGCGCCATCGGCGAAACGATGACCGTGATGATGGTGACAGGCAACGCTCCTGTGTTGGCAACCAAACTCGGCAGCCTCTTCTCCCCCGTCCGCACCATGACCGCCACCATCGCCGCAGAAATGGGTGAAGTTGCCAATGGCAGTACCCATTACCATGTACTGTTCTTCATCGGCATGGTCTTATTCCTTATCTCCTTGGTTGTAAATGTCATTGCTTCTTCGGTAGTCTTCCGCTCAAAGAAACGTGCGGAGAGGATTCTCTCATGATGACCAAATTCTTCTCCCGCAATCGCCATACCGTTCAACGGCTTGGCTTCATCCTCATCACCCTCATGGCAGTGATGACAGTAATTCCCATCGTTGGCACGATCATTTACATTTTGGTGCAAGGCGGCTCCGCCATTTCATGGGAATTCCTTTCTGGATTTCCACACGACGGAATGCGGGCAGGCGGAATCCTGCCCGCCATCATTGGGACGTTGTATCTGACAATTGGCACAGCCATCTTTTCCGTTCCGCTTGGAATCGCCGCCGCTATTTATCTTTCAGAATACGCCAAAGATACCCAGTGGACTCGTCTCATCCGCCTTGCGATCATCAACCTCGCGGGAATTCCTTCGGTGGTGTATGGCTTGTTCGGGTTGGGCTTATTCGTCCTGTTCCTGCAATTCGGCACATCCATTCTGGCGGCGTCTCTCACGCTTTCGATCATGACATTGCCGGTCATCATCAGCACCGCAGAAGAAGCGCTGCGTTCTGTGCCGCAAGGCTTCCGCACCGTGAGCATTTCCCTCGGCGCTACCCGCTGGCAAACCATCCGCAAGATCGTTTTGAAAGAAGCCCTGCCCGGCATTCTAACGGGCGTCATCCTCGGCCTTGAGCGCGCTGCGGGCGAGACCGCTCCCATCCTTTTCACTGGTGCAGCATTCTTCCTCCCCCGCCTGCCACAATCGCCATTCGATGCAACCATGGCATTGCCCTATCATCTCTTTGTCATCTCCACACAAGTCCCCGAAATGCCTATCCAGATCCAATACGGCACCGCGCTTGTGCTGCTCGTCTTCGTGCTAACCATGAACCTGATTGCAACGGTGATTCGTTCCCGTGCAAGAGCGAGGCGGCAATGGTAAATAAAATCCTTATCGAAAACCTTTCCCTGCAATACTCCGACGGCGCCGAATCTCTGCGCGGAATCAACATGGGCATTCGCAAAAATGCAGTGACCGTACTCTTCGGTCCCGCAGGCGGTGGAAAGTCCACGCTGCTGCGCTGCCTCAACCGCCTCAACGACCTCACCGACATACGCACCAGCTCAGGCCGCATCCTCATTGACGATGAAAACATCCTTGACCCCAAAACGGATGTGATCGCCCTGCGCCGCAAAGTAGGCATGGTCTTTGCGCGTCCTGTCCCATTGCCGATGAGCATCCGCGAAAATGTAATTTATGGATTGGAACTCGCTGGCGAAAAACGCAAATCAAAATTAGATGAAGCTGTGGAACGCAGTTTAAAACTCTCTGCCATTTGGGACGAAGTGAAAGACCGTTTGAATGACCCCGCAATTGCCCTCTCCGGCGGGCAGCAGCAACGCGTCTGCCTCGCGCGCGTGATCGCCCTGCAACCTGAGATCATTTTGCTCGACGAGCCCACCTCAGGCCTTGACCCCATCTCCACAGGCAAAGTGGAAGCCGCCCTGCAAGAATTGAAAAAAGAATACACCATCATTCTTGTCCCACACTCGGTACAGCAAGCCGCCCGCACCGCCGATTACGCCGCCTTCTTTTTACAAGGCGAACTGATCGAATACGATGAAGGTAAAACCATGTTCACCGCCCCCAAACAAAAGAAAACCGAAGATTACATCATGGGAAGATTTGGGTAAAAATCATCCACGAAGTACACGAGTTCACACAAAAAAGGACTGCCATCACAAGCAGTCCTTTTCTTTCGTCTTTCATCTTTCGTTATTCATCCTTGCTCTTCACCAAACTCTTTCCAAATTCTCATTCTCCCCCACCTTGCGCCCCACCTTCGCCATATCGACCCACTCGCCGTGGATCTTCACACGCACCACATCCCCTGTGTAATCCGTTGTAGTGGAATTTCCGTTATTGAACAGATACGATCCCACAGCATAAATATCCACGGGGACTTCCAATTTTTCGAATTTGCGAATCTTTTCAGGATTGAACCCGCCTGAGACCACGATCTTCACACTACGACAAAATTCACGCGCCGCCTCTTTCCATACCGCAGGCAGGGTCCAGTTTTCTGAAGCAGAATCCAACGCCTGACGGACATTGAACACCAGCCGCGGGTTCACACCCAAATCCAAAGCAGGGTCACCCAACGGCAGCACAGACACATCGCGCAAACTTCCGCTCGTATCCAAACGCAAACCATACAATTTATATTTTTCAGCTTCTTCTTTATTCCCCGCATCCATCAACTCGCGATACTTTGCGAACATCGCATCCAACACTCGCAATGCATCGCGGACAGAATCATTATTGAAATCCACAAGCGCAATGCGCGGAATTTGCGCGGGCAAAATATGCGAGAACTGCATCATTGCCTCCGCAGTATCACCGAGGAAAGATGCGATCGCCGCATGGGCAACCGTCCCGCCGCCTGCACCGCCCCACCAATCACCCTGCGCATCGGTAGAGACAAAGGCTCCCAATTCCTGCGCGTGATCTTTGTTAAATCTTTGCAATGCAATGTTGTAGGCGTAGCCATCCGCGGCTTGCACTTCATGCACATCAAAACGCGCAGGGAAAAACAGAACAGGCTTGCCGCGTGAAGCCACCAGCGTTTCATACACATTCGTTGCCACACGGCTGGAGCGTGTCAAAATGCCAAGCGTGGGAGTTTCAAGCAAAGCAAAGTCCCGATACCGTCCGCGTACTTTGATAACAGGTTGTATCTTCGTCGGGTCGCCGTCATATTTGACAATCGTTCCATCATGCACCGCCCACACTTCCAGCTTATCGGATGTGTCAATAAATGTATCGCCATCATAGTAACCCGTGCAATGCCTAAGCATCGCAAGAGACTTATCTACGCCTACCACGGTGGTCTTGCCCAGCCTGCGTGTGAACCACTGCATTTCCACTTCAATATCACCCACTGCAATTTGCTCAGGCGAAACACCAGCAGGCAAATTATGGAACTTGCCCGAATAGTTGTACCCTTCCTTCGACAAGGCTGTCAACATGCGGTTGATGTTCTCGAAATATTTGTCCGAGTACCAGCCGCGGCGCATACGGTCAATATCTAATTTGAAAGTTTCATTTGTGAGACGTTTACCGTCAAAAATGGACATTTATTTTTCTCAATTCTTAATTTGATTAATTCAACTCATCTGTAGATTTGACGATTTTCATCCCGGCATTTGCAAAGCGATCATACGCCTCATTCGCCGCCTCGGTATGATCCACCACCCCAGGCACCACCACCGCTGATGAACAGTCTTCGAGCAAATATACTTTCTTCGCCAAATCTGAGTCTACATCATTGATATCTTCGAGCAGGTCTGAAATTGTCCACGCTACGCAGTGACTCTTTGCCTGCCCCGCAATGTACAGCCTATCCACTTCCTGCAAGTGTTGGACAAATTTCGAGTCACGCGTACCGAGCGCCTCGCCCATTGGGCCTGTCAGCACTTCAGGGCCGATGACGGAGTAATTCTCTGTAAAGGTCTTGTTACCTTTAATCTCGAAATCGGGCTGGGCTACCCTTGCAATGGAATGAAAAAAGATGGCTTCTTCCAAAGCTGGGACAAGCGCGTGACCAATTCCGCCAAGCATGGCGTGGTACGGCCAGATCGTGAGCGCGTATTTGCCTTTCTTCTCCAACTCTTCAGCATAGTGGATCATCATCTGCTGGCCGTATTCGGGGGCAATGTCATACCGAGGAGCCAGCGCAGAATTGAACACCCACCTGCCTTCACGCAGTTCATCGACATGAATATCGGTGTACGGAGCGGGGTGGTTCCCATTTTTATCCACAAAGAAAATGGGATGGAAGATCTGCTGTGCCATGTGCGTATCCATGGTGGCGATGATGTGAGTGAGGCTGCCAATGTTGCGATAAATAAATTCACACAGACGGATGTTGTCATCCACAGCGCCGCGTCCGCTGCGGCCACCGACAAAAAGTTCAAAATTGGGAAGGCAGAAGGTATTTTGCGCGTCGATCACTAAAAGGGAGATTCTGTCGTTCGAGACAGAGACAGGTTTCAGGTCGTGTTGAAGCGCGTAGTTGCGGGCTTGTTCAGCGCGGGCAGCATAGTCCACTTTCCAGATCTCGCCTACGCGCGAAGCATCAAAAAATTCAGGCAGAAGGTTTTCGCTCATGAAATTCTCCTAATTAAGAAAGATGATCTCTTTTGTTTTGAACCGATAAAGCATAGCAGGGCGGTGAGCGCCCGTCAGGTCTTTTTTGCCAGTCTCATCTAACAGACCTGTGGACAGCATTCGCTTGCGGAAATTACGCTTGTCCAATTTGTCGTTGAGGATGATCTCGTACATGGTTTGAAGTTCTGAAAGACGAAATTGTTTTGACATCAACCCATGCACAATATTGCTATAACTGACCTTTGCCCGCAGACGTTTGACTGCGTAATTCATGATCGCTTTGTGGTCAAAAGCCAGGTTGGGAATCTGATTCACGGATGCCCAATTTAAGTCTGATATTTTTTTTGATTCAGGCTGAGGAAGGGACTGCCAGGGAATTAACGCAATATACGCCACTGTGATCACGCGTGAGCGCGGGTCACGCTGAGGGTCGCCAAACGTGTAGAGCTGTTCCATGTACACATGGTCTACGCCAACTTTTTCATTGAGGACTCTCTGCGCGGCTTCATCAAGCGACTCGCCTGCTTTCAAAAATCCCCCAGGCAATGACCATGTTCCTTGAAATGGCTCCTCAGCCCGTTTGACCAACATGACCTTAAGTTTATGTTCGTTCACCGTGAAGATCGCGAGATCCACAGTGACTCCAGGTTGTTCATAATCAGCATACTTAGTGTTCATATTACACTTAGTATAGCAACTTTTTATTCGTTGTCAAGATAAAAAATAAGCTCCGAGACATTGGTCTCGGAGCTTATTCATACACCACTGAATTATGCCTGCGGCTGTAAAACTTTTGTATTTTGTTTAACGGTGTTGCTGCGTTGGAAAAGGGTAGCGATCACGATCAAGTAGGCAAAGTAGCCGATCACCTCAGTAAGAGATGGATTGCCGTTATAGCCAAAGAGAGCTTTGAGCAACAGACCAAAGACAGAGTCTTCGTCGATCACAGCGTTCACATCCCAAACGTGTTCGATAATGTTGGGGATCCAGCCAACTTCGTTGAATTCGTGAATGCCGTGCGCCACAAGCCCGCCTGCAAAGAGGATAAGGATGAAGCCTGTCACCTGGAAGAAGCGGCGCAGATCCAAACGGACGGTGGTGGCAAAGAGGGACCACCCCAACAAAATGGATGTACCCAACCCAAGCACAACACCAGCAAGAGTTTGAATGGTGTTCGCGCCTACGTTTTCACTGCTGCCTGCAAAGAATGCGGCAGTGATGAAGAAGGCAAGTTCCACGCCTTCACGAACCACGGCAATAAATGCCATCCAGAACAGGGCGCGTTTATTCGTGGAAGCAGCAGCTTTGTTGACATCTGCTTCAAGCTCGGATTTGAGGGTGCGGGCTTGTTTGCCCATCCAGAAGATCATCCATGTGAGCAGGCCAGCCGCAATGAACATGGTGATGCCTTCATAGATCTGTTCGGCGCTGCCTTCGAGGCTCAAGCCAAAAATGGTGAGCATGATGGCTGTGAGAATACTGACGCCAACGGCAGCCAATGTTCCATACCAAAGCATGGGAGCCAGATCGGTGCGGCGGATCTTTTGCAAAGCACTTAGTACAATGCCAATGATGAGGGCGGCTTCAAGTCCTTCACGGAGGGAGAGCAAATAGGATGGGAGCATTTGTATCTTGTTTCCTTTGGAAATACAGGTTTATGGTCTTAATTGTCGCGTTTATACCTGAGATGAGGACGAGAATCTATACCGGTGTTTGATTTGAGTTTTCAACCAGGTTGAAAATTTTTGAGGAAGGAGGAAATCAAAAAGATGCCTATTTCCAGGCGTTTTAACGCAAAGTCGCAAAGACGCTACGTTTTATCAATTAGCTTTCTTTGCGACTTTGTGTCTTTGCGTTATTTTTTTAATACGCAACAAGGTGACAGAGTGGTCTATTTATTTCTTCTTATGCGGAGCAGACTTGCTCCCCTTCATCACACGGCGGTATGGCGGCATGTTGATCACCAGCACCTGACAGCGCGTTGGGTCGAGCAGTTTATTCCACAAATTCGGGTAACTAAGCGCAACCTCATCAGGCCGCAAAGTGGATGTGAGCACAGTGGGCAAATGCGCGTTGTAGCGGTAATTCAATACGCTATACAACTTATCCTCTGCCCACACAGAGCTCGCACCACTGCCTTTCAAGTCATCCAAAATCAGCAACGGCGTGGTGCGGATCTCATGGAAGCGCCTGTCAAATGAGACATCTGAATTCGGGCGGAACGTCTGGCGCAGGTAATCGAGCAAGGCGGTCACTTC
>CAZHOX010000025.1:0-16683 GCA_964534345.1 uncultured Anaerolinea sp. | reverse complement strand
GTCATCGCTTTCATCTCAGGCAGCGAAAGCATGGAGATGCCCGGATTACTGGTCTCTTCGGGACGGCGATAATCGGGCGCGCTGATGACAAGATGGTTCACAAAACTTTCATCCTGCAAACGCGAGCGGATACGCCCCTCGATTTCATCCAACATCAAATTGGTCGTGATGACCGTAGTGAGCTTATTGATGTATCGGAAATTGATGATCTGAAATAATTTTTCCTGCGCCCATGGGGTTGCATTCTGCGTGCCAAAGTCATCCAAAATCAACAAGTTCGAATTACGAATATCCTCAAAGCGCTGTTCAAAAGTAGTCTCTGGGTCGTCATACGCAAAGCGCAACGAGTCAAGTAAGTCTGGCACGGTGATGAATAAAGTAGGCACGCCATTGCTCACTGCAAAATTTGCAATCGCTGCCGCGAGATGGGTCTTGCCGCAGCCGTATCCACCTTCGAGCAAAAGCCAGCCTTTGGGAGTCCGCGCAAACTCTTCGCAGATCTCAAACGACTTATGCAAATTCTCGCGATCCTGCGAGGACATAAATTTCGCTTTGTCATTCCCTGAAGCATTAAAGTTATCAAAGGTCAAATGACTCAGACGGTTCAGGTTGCTCATTGCAAACAGACGCGAGCGCGCATTATCAGCCACATCCTTGGCGCGGCAGACACAAGATTCGATCTTCCCAAATTTTTCGTGTCCAAGCGGAACATCGTAACGAACATACCCCACTCCCCCGCAATGCGGGCAGTTCGGGTCACCGTACGGCTTTACCACGTTATTCGCGCTTAAAGAATTCGGAGAACTCGCCTTCTGTGTATCGTTTTGCATCTTGGACAGAGTCTTTTGAATCTCTTCTTTCATCTTTCCCATTTTCCTTCCAGCGCGCCAAAATCGCTTCCACATATTTCCAATTGCGAATATTGCGGCTCACCGCAATTTCAAATGCTTCTTCAAACCACGCGCTCGGGTAATTCTTTTCCGCTTCACGCAGCATATCTGCCAATAAAGGCGTGAGCGCGCCAATGTTCTCTTCGTACAATTTAAAAATATTTGACTTGTTCAACGGAGCATAACCCTGTGTGGATTCACGCCATTGACCTTTTGCAAACGCTTCCGCTGTGAGACGTCCGCGCGGCGAGTTGAGGAAATAAAAAGCATTCGCTTCATTCTCTACCTTGAGCAGGGTTCCCCTCTCAAGGCATTTGCCCAACCCGCGCTGGATCTCCTCCACACTCAACCCAAGCGACTCAGTCTCGAAATCTGTTTCACACAACGCCCGAAAATTTCCCTCGATATGCTCGATGCGCCAGATGGCGTAGAGTGTCACCTTCAACTCAGCAATATCCTCGATCTCATTCATCATGCGGATGAACGAATCAGGAACTTGTGTAAATGTTTCAGAAGAAGTAAAACCGTTGAAATTATTCATCGCCTATTGGCTATTCGTTCGGCTTGAACCATTTTGTGGCCGCGTTCTCAAAGCGGGTCAACTCGCCGCGGAATACAAGGTCAATCTCACCTACGGGACCGTTACGATGTTTTGCCACCATGATCTTTGTAATATTCTGTTTATCCGAATCCTTTTCATACTCATCGGGACGATAGATGAACATCACAATATCCGCATCCTGTTCGAGCGAGCCTGATTCGCGCAAATCCGAAAGGATGGGACGTTTGTCTGTTCTTTGCTCCACCGCACGGCTCAACTGCGCCGCCGAAAGGACAGGTACATTCAACTCACGCGCCAGCACCTTTAAACTTCTCGAAATGTTCGAAACTTCCTGCACACGGTTGTCGTTACGGGTATCCCCGCCCATCAACTGGAGATAGTCAATAATAATGAGGTCAAGACCAAATTCCAAATGCAGGCGGCGGCATTTTGTGCGCAATTGCAAGGGGGTCAACGCGGGTGTGTCATCCAAAAATATTTTCGTGCTGCCAAAGACTTCAATGGCATGGTTGAACAAGTTCCACTCGTTATCTGCCAGTTTGCCTGTGCTCAAACTTTGAGAAGAAATCCCCGTTTCCTGCGCGATCAAACGCTGAACCACCTGCTCATTGGACATTTCCAAAGAGAAGATGGCAACGCGCTTTTTGTACGTCAGCCCTGCATTCTTGGCAATGGTTAGCAAAAAGCCCGTTTTACCCTGACCCGGACGGCCAGCAACGATCAACAAGTCGGAAGGCTGTAAACCATTCAGAAGTTTATCAAGGTCAGTAAAGCCCGTTGGCACGCCATGAAAATCGCCTGGGCGCTGTGCCAAGTCTGCTACGCGGTCATAAAAATTGGAAAGCACCGTGCGGATCGGCTGCACATCGTGTTTCGTTCGTCGTTCACTGACGCCAAAGACAGCCTTCTCTGCTTCGCCCATGACGGTGTCGATCTTATCTCCCTTGTAAGCCAGGGAGGCGATCTGGTTCGCAGCATTGATCATCTTACGGCGGATCGAATTTTCTTCAACGATCTTCCCGTACGCTTCAGCATTCAACGATGTTGGGACTTGATTGATCATCGAAGTGAGATAGGCAGAACCGCCGATCTCAGCCAGTTGACCTGCGCGTTCCAATTCTTCAGAGAGGGTCAGCAAATCTACGGGGATGCGCTGCTCGTGCAGGCGGCCAAAAGATTCCCAGATCCATTTATTGCGGTGAATGTAAAAATCATCCGCCGTAAGGAATTGGGCGATGTCGTAATACACTTCGGGGTTAATGAGCACCGCCCCTACAACTGCTTCTTCGGCTTCGCGGCTATGCGGTACTGCCGTTGACATTTGGCTGGCGGGGGCGGTGGATTCTTCAGGAGGGTAGAAATCTGTCATTTGGGTGTATCAGCTTTAGGTTGAGTCTGAGGCGGGCTTGTCTTTATCCGGGTCGTCATCCATATCCAGCTTGTCGATAAAATCTTTGAATACGGAAAGTCTGTCGCTGGCTTCATCGGATAATGGGGCAGGTGGCTCACGCCTGGGTGGGGCGCTTGTTTCAGAAATATCCTGGTCGGGCGTCATGCCTGCTTCATCCATTACTTTGCTGTAAACAAAAATGGGGACATGTGCGCGCACTGCGATTGCAATTGCATCAGATGGACGAGAGTCAACATGAACCTCGCGGCCATCCAATTCGGCAACGATATTTCCGTAATAAGTATTTTCCTGCACGTTGACAATTTCTACACGGACGAGGCGGGCATTGAATGCGGTGAACACATTTTTAAGGAGGTCGTGAGTAAGCGGGCGCATCATTTCAACTTCCTGCAATGCGACGGTGATCGCCTCCGCTTCGTAAGGGCCAACCCAAATGGTGAGAAAACGCTCGGTATTAACTTGCTTCAATACAACAACACGATTTGGTGCCATTAAATGAACGCGAATACTATCAATAACAACTTCAACCATATCTGCCATAGGAAACTCCAATACTGCTATTTTAGCATATCTGGTTGGTGGATGCTCGCATGGAAGATGAGAATTCGAAAAGGAAATTGGATTTGCCAGAATTGCAAAACACGACTATAATGTCGTTCGCTCAATCGGGGCGTGGCGCAGCCCGGCTAGCGCGCTTGCATGGGGTGCAAGAGGTCGGAGGTTCAAATCCTCTCGCCCCGACAGCAGTACGTAAACCGTCCTTCCGGGAAGGACGGTTTTATTTTAATAACTCATTTTATTAACCATGGAAACAAACGAAGTACCCACCCCTTCCCCCATCAATAGACATTCCATTATCAGCCTGGTGCTGGGTCTCTTAACTGTTATTTTGTTTTGCGGCAGTTTTATCATTCCAATTCCATTTACAAGCCTCATTTGTGCTCCGGTAAGTCTTTTATTTGGGACCTTAGCCCTTATTTATGGAGCAGTCTCATTAAATAGAATCCGTAAGCACAATGAATCTGGCAGCCCACTGGCGTGGATGGGTATTCTGAGCGGCGGGTTTATTTTTTTATGCATTCTCTGTGTGGTCGTTGCATTCATCTCATTGTTCCTATTCGCTCCAGAAACATTGCCTCCATTTCTCCAAAATTATCAAATCTAAGCGAACATTAACCTGTAACTTGCCAATCCATCTTCTCTCGGTTATGCTTGCGCGTGGGAGTGGTTAGGTCCCGGTGGGTCTCCTGGTCTTCAAAACCTGTGGCGGGTCGCGTTGCGGGTCGCGGTGGGTTCGACTCCCATCCACTCCCGCCTATATTGAAAACCCTAAAGGTCTGTTTTTAATTTGTGTCTCAAAACCACAAAAGGCCTTTAGGGTTTCTTGCAAGGAGAACAATGTCATTTCCAGAAACTGAAATATGCACCAGTTTTGTCTCTCGCGTTTTTCGTATTGACGATGTTACCAGTGAAGATCCGCGTAAGGGATTCTTTCTACGCTATCGCGGTGAACTGCTCAGCGAAGATTCTGCACAGGCATACGACCAATTGGCTGATCTATTAAGCCCATACAATGCCATGCCCCTTTTCCGAATGGAAGATGGACGACAGGTCATTTATCTCGCGCAGAAACAACCTGAACCTCCAAAAGATAAAGTTTCCACGAACATTATTCTTTTTGTGTTAACCGTTTTCAGCGTGATGCTCGCCGGAGCACAGCCTGAAGGCTCCATGCCAAATGACTTTGTTGGGCAATTGCTGGCGCTTGGCAAAAGTATTTTTACAGGCTGGCCTTTTGCATTAAGCCTGCTTGGAATTCTGCTTTCGCATGAATTCGGGCATTATTTCATGAGCCGTTATCACAAAACGCCTGCCACCCTTCCATATTTCATCCCATTTCCTTTAAGTCCATTGGGCACAATGGGCGCCGCGATCCTTATGCGCGGCACGCCCAAGAACAAGCGCATCCTCTTTGATATTGGTATCGCTGGCCCAATTGCCGGGCTTGTCGTCGCCATTCCTGTTCTATTTTATGGGTTATCACTTTCTACATTGGGCACCATTGACCCAAACCCAAATGGATATATTGAAGGCAATTCGCTTATTTATCTTTTTGCAAAATTTGTCACCTTTGGGCAATTGTTGCCTGCGCCGATTGAACCGCAGGGTCTTTTATATTGGGTTCGCTATTTCTTTACAGGCGGGCCGGTTCCTTTCGGCGGTACGGATGTGTTCATTCATCCCGTGGCGTTTGCGGGCTGGGCGGGAATTCTCGTTACGGCATTGAATCTAATTCCGGCTGGCACACTCGATGGCGGGCATGTCATTTATGGTTTGTTCGGAGATAAAGCGCGAAAGGCATTTCCTTTTATCGTTGGGCTATTGCTTGTCTTCGGTTTCTTCTGGAGCGGATGGTGGCTATGGGCGGCACTGCTCTTCTGGCTGGGACGTGTCCAAGCGCAGCCGTTGGACCAGATCACAACGCTCGACCCTACCCGACGCCTGATCGGTTACGCAATGATCATTGTCTTCCTTTTGGTGTTTACACCTGTCCCATTTATGCTGCTGACACAATAACGATAAACAAATGAAAAAAATCTTTCCACTATTCTTCATCGCTGCAATCATCTTAAATGCGTGCAGTGGAACAAACATCACAGCCACAGCGGATGCGATTGCAACGCAAGGGCAGGAGACCCAATCAACCCAAACGGCGGAACCTGTTCTCGAAACAGAGAGCAGTCTAAACGTCAATGAAGAAGCGCTGAAGGGGCTGAATATCACCGTTTGGGTTCCGTGGTACGGACTTGAGTCTGACCTGTTCAATACTTTCGTCAAAGAATTCAACTCACAGAACGAGTGGGGCATTCAAGTGAGTGTGGAAAATCAGGTTAACTTTACGAACCTGTATGAAACAGTAACTGCTGCGCTGCCAAGGGATGAAAAACCAGACCTTGTGATTGCACTGCCGGAACATGCACAGGAATGGTATGCCGAAGGCGCAACCGCCGAGCTGACCGAGTATGTGGCTGACCCGAAATACGGCATTGACCCAAGCAACATTCCGTCTGTGATTTGGGATCAGGATTTGGCAGGGGAAGTACGCATTGCATTCCCGGCACAACGCAATGCGCAATTTTTACTTTGGAATGAAACATGGGCTAGCGAACTTGGGTTTAATTCATTCCCTACTTCAACAGCAGATTTTCAAAAGCAATCCTGCGGCGCGCAAAAATCCATGCTCACTGACGAGTTCGCAGAAAATGATGCGTTGGGCGGCTGGCTGGTGAACACAGATTCCATAACTGCCTATTCGTGGCTCATCGCTTTTGGCGGCGGCGTTTTAGAGAGCGGAAATTATCACTATCTCACCCCGAACAATATTAATGCCTTCAAATTTTTGCGAGAACTTTCTGAAACCAGTTGCGCATGGCAAAGCACAACCGCCGACCCAGTCACATCATTTGCAAACCGTGAGGCGCTATTCATCACCGCAAACTTGACCGACCTGCCCGGCGTAACCCGTGCATTTGCTGCCGCAAACAGCACCGACCAATGGAAGGTGATGCCTTTCCCTGATGGAAACAATGGTGTGATGGCGGTCTATGGTTCATCCTACGTCATTTTGAATACCACCGATCAGGAGCAGCTCGCGGCATGGCTCTTCGTGCGCTGGCTGACAGAAGAAACACAGGATGCCCGCTGGGTGGAAGCCACTCACCTCTTTCCGCTTCACACTTCGACCGTTGACCAGCTCGGCGATTACGAAAAGACTCATCCTCAATGGAAGCAAGCCGTTGACCTGTTACCCGAAGGCAAACTGCAACCACAACTGGCTTCGTGGCGTACAGTTAAGATAATGCTCGGCGATGGATTCAATCACATGTACCGCGTCAACACCCCCAGCGGACAAGTGGCGGCGATCCTTGCACAAATGGAGACAATGTCTAAGGACTTGAGCAAGTAATTTTCGTCATTGCGAGGAGCGCTTTTGTTCCTTGCAACGAAGCAATCCCAACTCGATTATGAGGTTGCTTCGTCGGGGAGAACACCCTTCCTCGCAATGACGGCAACGAGACGGAGATTCCCATGCCTCAATCAGAATACAAAGCGCGTCAGGTGCGCGCCAAAACCAATGAAGTATTTGAATACGACCATGATGATGAAAAGCCCGGCAAGCCGCTGCACATTCTCATCCCCGGCGGGTTGATTGCACTAGCCACGCTGGCGCTGATCATTTTTATTGGTTATCAAACCTGGTTTGAAGAAAATCTTGCTCAAGAGATCGGCACTGTTTTGTGCCTTATCCTTGCGCCATTTTATGTAGGCGGTGTGTTCCTCTTTAGTTACGGGTACGAACTTTATAACATTCCACGCGCTATCCGTTTGACAGCCATTATCGTATTTGTCACTCTTGCGGCAGTGGTCATCGTAGCAGTTCTGTTCTTCCTGCTTGGAAACAGCAAAGGCGGCTCAAATTCCTCCTCAAAATCCTCCAAGTCATCCTCGTCCTCCAAACCATCAGCGAAGATGAGCGGAGTGAAAGGCGCGGCAATTGGTGGAGCCATGGCGAATAGATCATCTTCAAGTTCATCATCTGGAGGCTCACATCATTCAAGCGGCCCAATATTTTTTGGCAACGGCGGGACAACTCGCGTGGAAACCCGCGAAGTGACCAAGGAAGTGGTGAAGGAAGTTCCAAAAGAGCCAATGCCTATTACCTGCCCGTTTTGTTCGCGGTCATACATCCCAGTAGAGCATAATTATCTTTGTCCAAGCTGCGGAGCGGCCACTCCCAAAGAATTGATCGAAGAGTCGCAATTGCCAAAAACAGACGACAAACCATAGACCGCAGACCGTAAAAACGGTCTGTCGTCCACAGTCCACCGTCCGTTTATAATCAGAGCCATGAAAACCAAATCATGGCTCTTTCCTTTTCTATTGCTTGTTGCAGCAATAATGTACACCGCACTTTCCAAAGTGCAATTACCCGGCGATGGATTCGCCACCTTTGGCGCAGACACCGTCCGCGCTGAAGTGTTGGAGATCGTGGATGAAGGTCAGGTGGATTTGGGTGGAGTTCAACAGACATACCAGATCGCGCGCGTGAATATTTTAGAAGGCGAATACGCGGGCATTCCCATGGAAATTGATTACGGCAAACGGCAGATCCGCTCAGATGATTATCTAATGAAGGCAGGCGACAAGGTGATGGTCTCCATCAGCAAGACGCCGGAGAACGTGGTGAATGCCTATTTTGTGGATTACGTCCGCACTACACCGATCATCTGGCTGACGGTTATTTTTGCAATCGCCATCATCGCCATCAGCAGTTGGAAGGGCATCCGCGCATTGTTGAGCATGGCGTTCAGCCTGTTCATCATTATTGGCTACATCATCCCGCATATCCTCATTGGCGAAGACCCCTTGCGAGTGAGCATCATCGGCTCGATCATTCTGTTGGCCGTCTCCCTCTATCTCACCTACGGCTGGACGTTGAAGACTCATGCGGCTGTCATCAGCATGGCTCTGGTGCTATTATTAACTGGAGCGCTCTCCGGTCTATTTGTAATCTTCGCAAAGTTAAATGGAACCGGCGACGAAAATGTGATGTTCCTGATGCAGTTGATGGAAACCCCGATCAACCTGCGCGGATTGCTGCTCGGCGGCATGATCATCGGTGCGCTCGGTGTGTTGGATGATCTCGTGACGACTCAAGCCTCGGCAGTATTCGAGCTTCACCATGCAAATCCGTCCCTTGGCTTTCGCGGCCTCTACAGCTCTGCTATGCGCATCGGGCAGGACCATGTGGCTGCTACTGTGAATACCTTGGTTTTAGCCTACGCTGGAGCATCTCTCCCCATGCTGTTGATGTTTTCGCTGGGGCGCGGAGATTACGGCTACCTTGTCAATTTTTCTTTCATCGCGGAGGAGATCGTGCGGACTCTGGTCGGCTCACTTGGGCTGATCGCCGCTGTGCCGCTCACGACCGCCATTGCCATTTTCCTCTCTCAAAGGGCTGAGTCGCTTGGGCGGTGGGAGCAGGTTCTCGGTCCAGAAGGAAGCGAAGAAGGACATCATCACCATTAATTTGCAACTTTCCCCAGTTTCCTGCGTAAAAGATGTAGAAAGTCTCATCAAGGAGCAGCGTGAACGAAGAACAGACCTGGGTTTCCCAGGCGCAACAAGGCGACGACGAGGCATTTACAAGGCTTGTCGAGACCTATCAGACCCCGGTTTTCAACTTGTGCTACCGCATGTTGGGCGAACCAGAGCTGGCAGAGGATGCCGCTCAGGAAACGTTCCTGCGTGCCTACCAGCACATGCACCGCTATGACGAAAAGCGGCCATTCGCAACCTGGCTTCTTTCGATCGCGGCGCATTATTGCATTGATAAATTGCGGCGCAGAAAATTCTCCATGTTCTCGATGGATGCGGAGGATGATGAAGGCAACTCGTTTGAACTGCCCGATGTCAACGCGCCCAACCCAGAGGGCGAGTCGATCAAAGGGCAAACGCAAGCAAGAGTCCATGCCATGCTTGATGGTTTGGATGCCACAGACCGCGCTGCCATCATTATGAGATATTGGTACGACTATTCGGAAAAAGAAATTGCCGAATCTTTGCGTTTGACGGTGAGCGCGGTGAAGAGCCGCCTGCACCGAGCCCGCAAGGAAATGGCAGGTGTTTGGCAGGATGAAGAAGATGATTTGCTTGCCGAAATGGAAAGGAGACAACATGAATCACCAGCCTTTTGAATCGTGGCTGTTGGACGATAAATATCTGAGCGCAGCGGAGAAACGCGAGCTTGACTCTCATCTTCGGGATTGCAGAACCTGCACGGCTCTTGCTGAGACCGGGCTTGCTCTTCGTTCTGCAAAAGTGACCTCCCCTGCGGCAGGGTTCACACTACGCTTCCAACAGCGGCTTGCCGCACAAAAAATAGCCGAACGCCGCCGCAAGTTATGGGGGCTGATCGTGTTGGTCGTAAGCGGGTTGGGACTGCTCAGTTGGTTCGCTGCTCCTTTTGTGTATGCCTTCATTGCCGCACCTGTAGAGTGGCTTACAGCGGCTGTTGGCTATTTTCTATTTATGTTCACCTCCATGCAGGCATTCAGTGAGATCATCAGAGTGTTATCACGCATGGTTCCAAACTTCATCCCTCCATACGCTTGGATGGTTCTTATCTCTTCATTGGCCGGGCTGGGCCTCATTTGGATCGTATCAATCTGGCGGTTTGCCCGCAAGCCGCAAGGAGTCACTGCATGAAATTAAAAACAAATCTAATTCGCATCACCCTTTTGCTGGCAATGTTGTTTTTACCTACCAGCGCCGCACTCGCCCAAAGCCCTGGCGGAGATGTAGTTCTGTTTGGACAGGATTACACCCTGGAAAGCGGAAAAACTCTGGATGGCAGCCTTGCCGTGATCGGCGGGAATGCAAGTGTTGAAGAAGAATCCAAAGTTAATGGGGATGTGGCCCTCATTGGAGGAAACCTTTCACTGGTTGGAGATGTGAATGGAGATGTGGCTCTCATTGGCGGAAACCTGACGATCTCCGGCACGATCGATGGAGATATTGTCATCATTGGCGGTCAGGCTTTACTGACCGAAACAGCCGTTGTCAACGGCGATATTGCCACCATTGGCGGCAATGTAGAAAAAGAACCCGGAGCGGAAGTCTCTGGCAATATCACGAACAATGCCCCGCCTGTCATCAATGTGCCTGATGTACCCAATGTGCCCAACGTACCAAACGTCCCCAACGTTCCAAATGTACCAGCGACACCTGATGTCAAAGTAAACGTCAATCCGCTTTGGGGTATAGTCGGGAAGGTTGGACAAGCCTTTTTAGTGGCAATTGTCGGCATGTTATTGACCCTTTTCCTCCAGCCGCAATTCGATCGCGCTGGCGCATCCATGATACGGCAGCCAATGATGGCTGGAGCCTATGGGTTGCTTGCTTTCATTGTGCTCCCTGTAGCGATTGTCATTATGGTAATCACCATCATCCTTATTCCGGTTGCCCTGCTCGTAGGGTTGGCCGCCCCGCTGGCATGGCTGTTTGGCATGGTGGCTCTGGGACAGGAAGTTGGAGACCGCTTCACCAAAGCCATCAATCAGACCTGGGCGCCCGTCCTTTCCACCGGATTTGGCACATTCCTGCTGATGCTGGTAGTTGGGCTGGTAGGCATGATCCCATGCGTAGGCTGGCTGCCCTCCTTCCTTGTCACACTCGTGGCAATTGGCGGAGTGGTCATGACCTGGTTTGGCACACGCAACGCCCCCGGCGCAGCACCTGCCCAAATTGTTGAGGTTCCCCCCACCTCCTAAGAGCCACAAACCTGCCATGATATAATCTCACCGCCTTGGAGAAAATCCAAGGCGGTTTTATTTTTGGAGGCATTATGTTCAAGCATGAAATCCCAAACACCCCCATTCACGATACCCCCCCACCGCTCATTGAAGTCTCTGGCACCCACCACGAAATGGGACGTCAGATCGGCGAAGCTGCCCGCCATCAAGTTCAAAACAGCGTAGCCAATGCCCGCATTCTTATTGATGCAGCATACAACTCACTGGAACTCACTTGGGAAGGCGCAAAGATCCAGGCACGCAAATACCTGCCTTTTGCAGAAGAGCGTTATTCGCAATACGTGGATGAAATGCGCGGAATTGCAGAAGGCGCCAATGTTGATCTTGATGACATCATGGTACTCAATGCCATGGAAGCCGTCACCACCGATGCGCTGCATCTCACCCGCTGCACCAGCATGGCTGTCAACGAAGAGCGCACAACAGATGGCCATGTACTCGCTGCACATAACGAAGATTGGATTCCTGAAGATGAGGGCGATGTACTCGTCATCTCTGCCAAGCCGGATAAAGAACCCCCGTTTCTTGCCATGACGTATGGCGGGTTGCTGCCCAACGTGGGATTCAACGCCTATGGCATTGCCCAGCTAATTGACTCCGTCTACCCGGCTGATTCACGCATTGGCATTCCCCGCCTCGTTGTAGCTCGTGCTGTTCTTTCTTCAAAACGCATCTCTGGTGCAATAGGCCGCACCCTCGTTCAACACCGCGCGGCGGGCTACAATCATTTACTGGTTCACGAAAGCGGCGAGATGTATTCCATCGAAGTCTCCGCCCGTAAGTTTGAGATCCTCTATGCTCATGATGGGTACATGGTTCACACCAATCATTACATCGACCCGCAAATGAAGCAGGTTGAAAAAGACCCCGAAGAACTGCTCTCCTCCCGCGTGCGTTACTTCCGCGCCTCACGGTTGCTCCGCCAGACAGAAAAACACAATATCAAGAGCCTGCAAGCCATTCAGAAAGATCATGTCAACGTTCCAAATTCGATCTGCAATCACAATATAGCAGGCGCCGATCCATTGGACCGCGAAAAGACCATCAACGCCCTTGTTATTGACCTGACCTCACGTGAAATGCACATTGCATGGGGAAACCCTTGCCAGAACATTTATCACACCTATCATTTGAATGCGTAAGCTTGAGAAAAGATGAAAGAAGAAAGAGGCTGCTCAAACTAATCTGAGCAGCCTCTTTTATTTGACAATTTTATTAATCAGCCGAAGCGGGGATTGGTTTCGGTTCTTTCAAGAATAAAGCCAACGGTGCAGCGACCAAAACCATGCCTGTTGTCAAAGTCAACACATAGGGGAAGCCATACAACTCTGCCAGATGGCCCGTGTATAGCAGCCCCAATGCCCCCGAAGAAAAGATGAAGCCCAACGCCAGGCCAGAGGCGAGCGCCATTCCACCTGGGATGATACGCTGAGCAAAAACCACCATGATGCTATGCACAGCACCAGTCAATGCGCCGGCCAGTGGGACAAGCAAGTACAGCCACCCCGACCAACCAATTACACTAACAAGATAAATGGGTAAAGCCGAGAAGAACAAAACCCCTGCCGCCACAAAACGTTTGGGATACTTATCTCCCAAATGGCCGCCGAGCACATTACCCAATGCAGACCCACCCATGAACAGCCCCGCCATGCTTCCATAGATCGTTGCGCTCTGCCCCAAATCTTTAATATATTTTGGGATAAGGTTAACCATATTGGCCTGCGCCCAAGACTGCATGGCCGCTACAAATGCCAACACAATAATAAAAGCCAGGCCTGCCTGCGCACGATTTGCTTGTGTTGCTTGCGAAGGTTTCGGGTGTGGATGATTCTCCCGTAACTGCCGCAGCAAAGAAAACCCAATTGGAATGGAAACAATCGGAACGATGAACATGCCCGGGATTTTGTAAGAAGCCAGAATGAAACCAGTAATGATCGGCCCCATGAAATGCCCGATCTGACCAGCCATAAAGAATAACGAAGTGGATGTAGTTTCGCGTCCCTTCATCAGTTCACGTCCACGCAAGTTGGCTTGAACAGCGCCAACCGGATGAAAGGAAGATGACCCCAGCGCAGCGATGATCAAACAAGCGAGACCCACTTTACCCGGAATCAACAAGGCAGCAGAATAGAAGACCGTCATCCACAGCACGCCGCCAGCAGCAAGCCAGCGCGGACCGGTACGGTCAGAAACCCAGCCGAAGAAAGGCTGTGTGAGCGCGGAGGTCCAAATGTAGATGGTGGAAAATAAGGCGATTTCCCATTCACTCAAGCCGAGATAGGTAAGCAGAACAGGGCGGCTGGCATTAAATGTATCCACCATAAAATGGCTTAAGGCAATGGATGAAAAAATCGAATCAAGAAAGATTGACATGGTTTATTTTTATTTTCCACGGTATAGATTGTTTTCTTCAATATAATCTGACACGGTTGGAAGAGTATAGCAGCGATACACACTACCCTCTTGTACTCTTCGCCGAATCTCACTGGATGAAAGTGGTTGAACCTGCGCATCGATAAAAACAACCTTGCTGGTGAGTTCAGGGATTTGCACCTGCAAGGCGGAGAGGTTATATGCGTTGCTTGAGCGGCGCATCACGCCAATTTTGGAAACAGCAGCTACTAGGTCCAGATAGCGGCGCCAGGTCGGTAGATCAAAAAGTGAATCACCACCAAGCAAAAGTACAATTTCTGCATCAGGCTCCTGTTGACTCAAAAGCTGGATCGTATCGATGGTGTAATGCGGACCCGGACGGTTAATTTCCAAGTAGGAAATCTCAAAACGCGGGTTATCTTTAATCATCCGTTTTAACATTTCAAGGCGATGCTCAAATGGAGTGATTATCTTTTCCTGTTTATGGGGAGGGTCGGGGGTAAGCCCCCAATAGAGGCAGGAAAGCCCAAATTGATACACGGCTTCACTGGCAAGTACGAGATGTCCAATGTGCGGCGGGTCAAATGTGCCGCCAAAATACCCAATTTTTTTATGTGACATGCGGGTAGTATATCCCAAAGTTTTCGAGAGCGAACAGTTTTTGAGGTGGTATACTTTTCAAATAGGAAGTACATATGGCAAATTCATCTAATCTGACCGTAGTAAGTTCTTCGTCCCCACTAAAGAGAATCATTCATGCCATCAAAGCAGTGGAAACCGGGGAATACTCTGCCGACTTATTAAGCGATATTGCAAAAGATTCTGGAGACCTTGGGCAGTTGGCACGCATGTTCGATGCGATGGCAAGCAGCGTCACCTTTCGTGATAACCAATTGCGCCTTTTACAAAGAGTGATTCCTATTGGTGTTGCCCTTTCTGCCGAAAAGGATTTTAATCGCCTGCTTGAAACTCTGGTAATCGAAGCGCAATCCGTTACCAATGCAGACGCAGGGACGTTGTATCTTCTGGAAAACAATGAGCTGAAGTTTGTAATTCTGCGAAACACTTCGCTGAAATTAGCCATGGGCGGCACCAGCGGAAATGCAATTCCTTTTTACCCCGTACGATTACACAATGCTGATGGAAGTGAAAATCGTGCCAATGTTGCCTCCCATGTTGCACTTACCCACAAGCGCATCAATATCGCCAATGCATATCAAGCCGATGGATTCGATTTCTCTGGAACAAAGGCATTTGATGTACGCACGAAATACCATTCCCAATCCTTCCTCACCATTCCACTGCTAAATAATGAGGAGCAGGTCATTGGGGTGCTTCAGTTGATCAATGCAAAAGACGCCGCAACAGGGAATATCATTCCATTTACAGATGATAATGTGCTGGAGGCTTTGGTGCTGCTTGCCACCGCCGCTCTGGATGGATACATCCGCGAGGCCTCTCTGCGGCATGAAATTGCCCAACTCAAGATCGAAATTGACCAATCACGCCGCGCACGGCAGGTGGCGGAAATTACAGAAACAAGTTATTTCAGAGACCTGAAAGATAAAGCACAACAAATGCGGACGAGAAAAGATAAATAGTCAATTTCAAATATCTGCTTCTGCGGCAGCCTCTTCAATAATAGCCATCATTGTACGAAGATGACGGTCATATGAAAACTCCTTCACGGTTTCCTGAGCGCATTGTTTTATCTTATTCACTGCTTCTTGAGTAGTTGGGTGATACACCCATTCAATTATTTCCTTAATCTCTTTGGCTGTGCCATCTGCAATAATCCCATTAACATAAGTTTGGATGTAGTCTGTTACCCCAAGCACATCATTGCCATTTACAATGCTAATCTTCCCCATCCGCATTGCATTGAGATATGTCTGCTGGCCTGATGATTTTGTCCGGTTGGGGATCAGAGGGGTTATTACCATATCAGATTCTTGCATCAGGCGAATAAATTCTGCATGTGAAGCTTGAACGACTTTCACATTCGCGGGAATATTTTTACGATTACCCAACCTGCGTGCGGCAACAATAAACTGTCGATGTGGAAGCTGGCTGGCAATCTCCATCAATAAATCATAGTCTCTCGCTGGATTTCCTCCTGCAAAAATATAACCTTTGGTTGTAATTTCTCCAGTATTAATTTCCTCATCGGTAAACGTATAGTGATAAATACATACCCGTACTTTTTGGGGTGAAATTCCCCACAGTGCCGCAAACATCCTTTCCTCTCCCAAAGAATGAACTATATAGCGTCGAATAGATGGGTCGGCCAAACGAACAATCATTTTCTGAAAAAAGTATTTAAGCCGCCCGCCTTTATTCCACATATCACCAGCAAGCAAAACAACAGGGCGATTTGGGAGAAAGCGCATAAATACACAAGCCAGCAAGTCTGGTTGAAATCGCCCGCTGACACTATCCAAAACCATTACCTCACATTGTTGTGCCCACTTCAATATTTTCCAAATTCGCCGAACTGAATTGACAAATTCAGTACATCCACTATCAGGAAGAAATTGCGAGAATGCATAATATGGCTCTAGACCAGACCGCAATGGAGGCAAGTCAAGATCAACTGTAATAATAAATTTTTTAGGGTTCATTTTCACACCTCTCCTAAATGGCCAAAGATTGCTACAAATAAAATTACAAAATCACTTTCTTTATATCAAACATGGGAAATGATCGATATGGTATATATTGGCTACCTCAAAAAGCACAAAGATATCTTTTATTCCAGAACATGCAGCAAACTCTGGTTCGGTTAGAATAGAAACAAATCCAAGGAAAAGAAAACATGCCGCAAAATTTTGATGCAATCATCATCGGCGCAGGGGTCATGGGCGCCAGTATTGCCTTTCACCTCGCAGAGCGCGGACTTAAGACCGCCATCCTCGAACGCAACGTAGTAGCTGCGGGCGCTACCGGTCACTCCAGCGGACTCGTCCGCATGCATTACGACCTTGCCGCCGAATCCGAACTGACCTTTGCCAGTTACAAATATTATTTCAACAACTGGAAAGAAAGAGTCGGCGGAGAATGTGGGTTTCA
>CAZHOX010000024.1:0-27906 GCA_964534345.1 uncultured Anaerolinea sp. | reverse complement strand
ATGTCCGCGCATCATGGCTTGGTTGAAGTTGGAAGCCACTTCCGCCACAAAGAGCGAATAGCCCGAATACGCCAGCGGCTGGTTCTGCCAGGTGAGATACGAGTGCATGGAGTGGCCGAGTTCATGCGCGAGCGTGCTCATGCTGCCAATGTCATCCGTGAAGGACATCATAATGAAGGGATGGGTTTTCGGAGCGCCGTAGGAGAACGCGCCGTTCATCTTGCCCTGGTTCACTGTTGAGTCTACCCAGCGGTCTTTGAGCGTGCCTTGGCGCAGTGTGTTGACATAATCCTTGCCAAGCGGCGCGAGACTGTCGCTGATATAGTCCACGGCTTTTTCGTAGGTTATTTTGGTCTTCTTCTTGGCAATGGGCGCCCACATATCGAAGTATTGAATTTCCTTCAACCCCAAAGCCTTGCGGCGAATCTCAAAGTAGCGATGCCAAACGGGCAGGTTCTTCTTGAAGGTGTTAATGAGGTTGTGGAATACTTCTTCGGGGACATTGTTATTAAAGAGAGAAGCAGAGAGGGTGGTGTTGAATTTGCGTGCGCGCATGTTGAACACATTGGCGCTGATAGAGTTGGAAAGATTGGTGGCAAGCGTGTTCTTGAATTCAACATGTTTGTCATGGTAGCTGTTGAATGCAGTCTCGCGCACTTTGCGGTCGGGGTGCTCCAACAAAGTGGAATAGAAATTGCCTTGCGTCACATCGTACTTTTTGCCTTTGCTATCCACGGCTGGCGCAAATTTGAAATCGGCATTGACCAACATGCTGGTGCTGTTGGATGGCCCACCGAATGGGTCGGCCAACATGCCGAGGATCTCTTCCACTTCGCCAGAACGCACATGCGCCTGCTGGCGGAAAAGATCGTCAATGGCTTGTCCGTACACAGCCAGTTTTTTATTTTCTTTCATCCACGCGTTGAGCTTTTTTCTGCCGATCTTGAGCAGTTCAGGATTCAGGAAGGACACCGCAGCAGCCACCTGACCATACATGCCGCCTGCTTTTCCGACCATTGCACCAGAGGCTTGGTTAGTCGTATCCACAGCATAGGCAAATTGCGCATACATGTAAATGGTCTGTGCGCGAAGAAGCAGGTCTTCAATGACAGTGTACCCCTTTAGCAGGGTGGCGGCGCTTTCACCGAGTTTGCCTTCAAACTTCTTCACTTTAGGAATATCGTTGATCACCGCCTTCAATGCGGCTTCCCATTCCTTGGGAGATTTATAAACACTTTCAGCGTTCCACGTATATTTCTTATTGACCTTACTGCGTGCAGGAATTGTTGTAGCCATGCGTTTATCCTTTTCTATTAGGTTTGCGGTTCGATTTTACCATTTGGATTGGATATGAAAGGGCCACCCACATAGTCGCCCGTGAATTACCGTGGAAGAGAGAAGCAAATTCTCGCGCCAGAGTCGGTAGAAGCATCTGCCCACATACGCCCGCCGTGAGATTCCACAATGGCGCGTGCCAGGTACAGCCCAAGCCCTGCGCCTTTCGTTTGCTTCACCGCATTGGTCGAGCGATAGAAACGGTCAAAGATGTGCGGCAGGTCTTTTGCATCAATGCCCGGACCTTCGTCGCTCACGCAAATGACAACCTGTTCAGGGCGCACATCGCCGCTGATCTTGATCTCGCCTTTGCTGGCATACTTCAAAGCATTGGATACAAGATTTGAAATGACCTGCTCCAAACGATTTTCATCGCCAAGGATGACCGGGAAGTTTGCAGGGAAATCTGTGACAATGCGATGCTTGGGCGATTGGGACGCGAAACGCTCGCTCACTCTTAACGCAAGGCTGGGCAGCGCTACGTCAGCATGATTCAAGCTGAGGCCTCCGGCTTGCAACCGAGAGGCATCCAGCAGATCATCGATCATCTTGGACAACCGATCCGATTCTTCTTCAATAACGGCCAGCGAATCGTTGATGGTGGCTTTATCCCATTTGGCATCATCACGCCGCAAAGTGGATGCGTAGCCTTTGATCAACGCAACAGGCGTGCGCAGTTCATGACTTACGACTGAAATAAAGGTTGCTTTTAATTCGTCTGCGGTGCGGAAATGGGTAATATCCCGCACGCTGAGAATGACATTGCGGAGTTTATTCTCTTCCGAAAGCAGCGGGGCGTAGGTGATGCCCACAGGCAATGGCGGCGGTAACGGCCTTTTGAGATCGCCTTCTACATATAAAGTGGCGTTCGGCGTGAGCGGCCAGCCATCTAATACAGATTCTTCAAGAGTCTTGCCGTGAGGTTCTTTTTTCCATTTGATAATGTCTTTGTGATTTTTACCAACGATCTCTTCGCGTGTTTCCCCGAAAAGCTTTTCAAATGCGCCGTTGCATCTTTCAATATTTAGGTCTGCATCCAAAATAAGAATACCGTCTGCCGCAGAATCGAGCAGCGCATCAAGGCGTTTCTTTTCGTAGGTTACTTGTCCATACAGTTGGGCGTTGAAAACGGCAATGGCGGCTTGGTCTGCAAAGGATTGCAGGAGGATGCGGTCATTGGGGGTGAACATATCAGGATAGTTGCGGAAGATGAAGATTACGCCAATGACTTGTTCGTGTGCTGAGAGGGGCAGGCCTGTGCCGTTAAGAATGCCTCTGCTTGCGGTGTAGGTCATGTCTTTTAACATGCGGTTGAGTTCAAGCACATCCAGCTCGCGGACTTTTTCTTCGGCGAGGAGCGGGGTTAAGTAGGAGAGAAATGCCGGAGCGATGCCATGCGCCGTTGCGACGCGCCAGCCGTCGGGTAGTTTGAGCGCGATCAGTCCCGCCTGACCGGCGAGCATTTCAATCGAGATCCGCAAAATACGCGCCAGCAATTTCTCAAGGTCAAGTTCTTGAGTGAGGGCGCGTGAGATCTCAAGTAAATAATCTCTTTGACGGACGCGAAAATCCGGGAGCATGGAAGGGATGATGGACATGTTTTTTTATTTTATCACCGCGCTTTCGGGAGCGGTGTATGAGTTGTGTTAGCGAAAAACACTTAGATTGTTTGATCTATCCTAACATTTTTGTCATTCATAATGGTTGACCTTAGTGCTAAATGTCCATAAAATATTAATGATTTTTTGTTTTTACGGATGTGACGACCCAATACCAGAAATTGGTCGCTTTTTCTAGGTGGGCATTTTTGAGAATTAGGTGTTGGCGAGCAGAGCAGCGAAACCGGCCGTAACGCCGTTTGCGTTGCTTTTTTTATTGGTATGGGCGGGGTTTGCTTTAATGATTTTCTCTTGCTGCTGTTATTTGAAAATTTGCTTTTGATTGTACAGGGAATTATTTTTATTTATTCCTGTCTTTTTGGACTTTTCTTGTGTTATGGATTTGCTTCAGCAAAATTCATTGTTTGTCGGAGAATGTTATGCATTCCAGTGCTTTTTTTTCGTCTCGTTCATTTTCTTCTTTTCGGCTTGTAATTGCATTGTTGCTTATTACTGCTCAAGCAGTTGTGAGTACCCAGGCAAACGCCGCGCCGGCAACGGAAACTACTATAACGGCACCTCTGCAAGATGGAGATGCTTCCGTTTCGCTGGGTGGCTTGGGCAGTGTACCAGTTGGACAGAATGTTTCATTTACCGTATCCTTTGATAACGTGGGGGCAACTGCTGGATACGGACCTTTCATTGATGTGATCCTTGATACGACAGGCGCGGATGGTGTTTACCCTGGTACACCTGCCCCAGCAAATGTTTATGATGGCTTGGGAACTTCTTCCATTGCCGCCGCATATCTTGGGTCTGCTATTTCTGCCCAGGATTTATTTATCATTTCATTTGATGCTGATGGCACAGTGGATCATCCTTTTGCGCTTCGACCTGACGGTACAAAAGTTCAGGTTACTGGTACCCCCGGCGATACACTTGTTGTGGTTCGCTTGCCCTTTGGGTCCTTTTCGCCAACTCAACCTCCTGCAACTATAAATTTCACAGTGAATATGAGCAACCTGGCAGATGTAGGTACACCTCTGTCTGTACAAGCTCGGGGCGGCTTTGAGTTTGGCGAAATCACACCTTTGAATGATTGGTGTTGCGGTGATGATGCCGAACGCACCCTAACTTCCTGGGTTAATGGTGCAGTAACCCCGACCCTTTATACGTTATCAAAATCCTTTAGTGGGCCAGAGGGTGAAACTGCCACTGGTCCCAATTTTCCACGCACCTATACTGTAACAGCGACCATTGCTGCTGGGCAGACCATCTCTAATTTGCAGTTGACCGATACCCTTCCGGGCAATGTGCAGTTTGTTTCCATGGTTTCTCCTGTAGCAGCAAGCTGCCCAACCTTGCCCTCTACAACGATACCTGGCGGAACATTGCGTTGTAATTTTGCAAGTGCCAGCGGAACAGTTACCATGACTTTTAATTTTTATGTCCCGCGCCTTGATAGCGCTTCTGTTGCTGTGTTGAATGCTTCTACAGGGGATGATGGTACTTCCTGTAACAATGCTTCTATTACTGCTGGAACATGGGCGGCGTTGGATTCTCGCGATGTGGGAGGGCTGAACTTTGCCACCACACCATATAACCCCGTTGGGTGCGAAAATACATTTACACCGAAATCCATCGCCATCCAAAAAGTCGTGTCGGTAATTGCTGGCGGAGACCCTGTCCCTGGTAAAGTTTTGCAATATACACTTACGGTTCAAGTTTCAGACTTTTTTTCGTTCAACAACGTGGCCGTTACCGATATAATCTCAGACGGCCAGCAATTTGATGCTTCTTTTAATCCCACTATTCAGGTAAATGGCAATGGATATACCATTGCAACCAGGAATATTCCTGCTGTCAATTACTCGGTGAATACATCAGAGATTGATCTTAGCGATGGTCCGCCTTCCCCGCCTACTGAAAACCCTGCAACCGATGGTACAACAACATTAACATTCCGAGTCTCTGATGAGATAGACCGCACCCAACCCAACGGACGCATGGTTGGCGGTTGTGTGGATCCCGTTAATGGAAGCGCTGCTCCAAATTGTAGTACCTATAATAATGCAGCTACAACAGCTACGATTGTGTTCCGTACTGTGGTGCAAGAGAGCTTTACAGACAATTACCCCACGGGTGACTGGAGTGTGGATCAGGGTGATGTATTGAATGATGATGTTTCTGTGATCGGGGACGTTCTAAATACTGCAACTCCATTCACGCCAACGGGCAATACAGAAACAGATGATAGCAGTGCCAGTATTTCAATTGGCCGTGGGGTATTAGTGAAATCCATTTACGCTATTAATGGCAGTACAACCCTTCCTTTGAATGGTTCAGGGCAGGTCATTATTAAACCAGGCGATACGGTTACTTATCGCTTGGTTTATAACCTTGCCACGAGTGACGTGGAAAATATGTATCTCGAAGATTTCCTGCCGTTGCCTGTCTTTCATGTAGGTGATCCTGATGAGAATGGTGTAGCTGGACCCTCGTGGACCTTTGATTCGACTGTGAGTACAGCTTCGCCTGCTCCTGGTGTGATAAAACTCGGGCCTTCAGATACTTTTTATGCTTACACAGCAGGGGCAGGGACAACAGGCATATTATCTCCAAATACTTTGCATGTTGCGCCAGCGACTCGCGAGCCAAAGTTAAGTATTGATACTGGAAATAATAAACTAACGATTGCGTATGCTACTTATGATGATACGCGCAACCTTGCCCGTACAGTTGACTTGTTGTTTACTGTAGCCGTTTCTGGTGACGCATTTGCAGATAATTTGTACTTAACCAATCAAGCAACCGCAAGCGAAGGCAGCACGTTTAACACGCCTTCATCAACAACTTCTATCGTACAGCTTGTGTTAACCGAACCAGTACTGGTGCATAAGAAAGGGGCTGTGGCAACTACAAACCCAAATGCCACCTTTACTCCAACAACCGTTGGCCCTGTAACCTTTAATTCGCCGGGCACTGCTGGAACAAGATGGGTGGGTATAGTTGATTCTCCAAGCCTCGCCGCCAACCCAATTGACAGCGGTGTTACCGGTGTAGATGCCGGTGATTTGGTGACTTTTGCCATTGTCATTGAGAATACAGGATCAAGTTCCAAGGGTGCATTTGACCTTACTATTTTAGATACGCTGCCAGCCATGTACCAAATTCCTGCTGGCGGCTTGAACTTACGTATTTCAAATGGTGATAACAGCTCAGTATTCGCTTATACGCGACCAGACGGATCTGTTGCGGTTCCATCAGACTTGTTCAGTACGGGAATTGAAATTGTTGATCCAGACCCGAACAATGGAGCCTGTCAGGCACATACAGTGGGGGCTGGTAAGAACATTATCATGATTACCTATGACCTTGAGGTTCGGCCAGATGTTACCCCCGGCACTCAAGAGAATACAGCCACCCTTGTCAATTATGCAGGTTCGGATAACGGTCCAAACCATATTCCTCCCACGCCTCCTGCCGATACAGCGTCTTCCACAGTATTGGCATCTTTGGCAAAGCAACTGGTGTCTACAGAGATCAACAATGCCAACAATGCCAATGACGAAGTTGTAATTGGCGAACTCGTAACCTACCGTTTGACCACCACCGTACCAGAAGGTACTGTACCTCTCGCGACAGTGACAGATAAGCTGGATGGCGGGCTGGCTTTTGTCTCTTGTGCCAGTATTACGCCGTCTTCTGCAGATGTAATAACAGACCTTGCGAGCGGCAGTAACTTTAGCGGCGCCTGTGCTGATATAGTGGTAACAGACACTGAAAATTTCACATTTAACCTTGGAAATATTACAAATAGTAATCGCAACAATGCAGTTGCTGAAACAGTTACGATTGAATATGTTGCCGTTGTGTTAAATGTGGCCGGTAACCAGGGCGGCGCTCCAAATGGGACATTGCTAAACAATGAAGCAAGATTCTTGACCAATACCACACAATTAGGAAGTACGGTAAATTCTGCCGCTATCGAAGTTATTGAACCTGCGGTCAGCATCTTAAAAACCGTATCACCAGCATCAGGTGATGCGGGTGATAACTTCACTTACACCATTACGATTACCGGGGCAACAACTACAGACGCCTACGATGTAACCCTCACCGATGATATTGATGGATTGATGCAAAACTTGGTTTTCAGCGGCGTCACTGATACCGCTTCGCAGGTGACTGCGGCAAACTTTAATTTCAATGCAGGGACAGGCATTCTGACAACGGTTACCCCTTTTGATATGCCGGTTAGCGATGCGCGTCAGATCGTCCTCACGTTTACTGGAACCGTTTCCTATTCTGCGAATCCCGGCATGGTCATTCCGAACGATGCCATTGTGCAGTGGACAAGTTTGAATGGAAATATCACCAATCGCTCATCTTATACAACAAATGATGATGAGCGCACTGGCAATGGTACCCCGGCAGTAAATGACTATACTATTACAGGCTCTGCTTCCTACACTGTAAACCAGAGTTCCGCTGGTAAATCCTTCATCATTACCTCAGAATCTCATACCCCTGAGACAGGTGATGGCTCCAATAGCACTGACCAGGCTCGGCCTGTAACGGTTGGTGAAATAATTCGGTACCGATTGATTTCACCAATCCCTGAAGGGACTTCCCCCAACTTTCAGGTGGTAGATTTCCTGCCCACTGGATTAACTTTCATGGATGATGGCACAACTCGTATGGCTTTCATCTATACAGACGACAATAGTGTTTCATCAGGCGGGGTGCTTTCCTCTGCCGCAAGTTCAGTCCCTGCAATCCCAGGCAGCAATGCCTGCCGCGTAGCGGACTTGGGGTCTCTGACCACCACGCTGCCCTGTCTTTTGGCTGATGACAATGTAAGCAGCAGTTCATTGACCACCAACATAGATGATACATATAACACGGGAAGCGATGTCTTCTTCCGCATGGGGAATTTGAATAACAACGATAACGATGTGGACACGGAATACGTTGTTATTGATTTCAATGCCCTTGTGGATAATACCGTAGCCGGCAGCAATGACGCCGGAGATACCCGCACAAATTTTTCGCGAACATATATTAATGGCAGCCCATCTGGCAGCAATTCCAATGATGTGATCATACGGATCGTTGAACCTGATCTTACGCCAGCCAAAACAGCCACACCAACTTCCGGAGATGCTGGCGACGTTATTACCTATGTATTGGTGTTTTCCAATACCGGCGCGAATGCTTCTACAGCATATGAAGTCTCCATAACCGATACCGTACCCAGCAAGATGACCGCCGACCTAGGGTCGATGACCATTGTGCCTTCTGGCGTATCCTGTAGCACTCTGCCATCGCCGACCAATACTTCATCTGGCAATAATGTCAGTATCACCTATGCAACTGTGCCGGTGGGATGCACCGTAACTGCAACGTACACAGCAACCCTTAATTCATCTGTAACCGCGGGTGAGGTGCTGGCAAATAGCGTTACGGTTAACTATACTAGTTTGCCCGGTGCAAGAGGTACAACATCGAATCCGACAGGGTCTTCTACACCAGATGACACTACCTTCCCAGTTCCTATAGGGAGCCCAAATGGTGAGCGAGTGTATGGTGATACTGCTCAAGGTAATGTAACTGTTACGAACTTTAGCCCGGTTAAGTCCATCCTCAGCACTTCTGAGGCCCATACAACAGGCGCTGGAAATCAATCTGGCACCCCGGGCAATGTGCCAGATATTGCTATTGGCGAAGAACTGGTCTATCGTCTTGTTACAGACCTTTCCGAAGGAACGCAGACCAACTTAACGCTTATTGACATATTACCTGCCGGGTTTACCTATGTCGGCAATCCAGTCATGTCTTTCATAGCGGATACAGATATCACAGAAAATGCTGCCCTCTCTGGCGCAGATAATGATGCGCTTCCTCCAACTTTTGCCGTACCTGTTTATGCTGGCATCGTTGGGGCTGAAGTGAGCGGACAGACCATCACCTTCCACTTGGGTAACATCAGTAATAATGATTCTGATACTGGCGCGCCCAATGGAACAGAACAAGTGGTGATTGATTTCACCGTTCGAGTGAATAATGACGCCAATGCCAATAACACGGACTTGAAAAATAATAATTACTCGATCTGGTCGGATAATGGCAGTGGTACGCTCATTCAACGTCAAACGTCAAACACAGTTCAAGCTCGAGTTGCAGAACCTGTCCTAAACATTGCCAAGACAGCAAATGATTCCACATGGCTGTATGGTCAGGATGTAACTTTCACCCTCACTGTAACCCACGAAGCAGCAAGCCTTGCGGAAGCATTTGAGGTCGTGATTACGGATACCATTCCTGCCAGCTTGACATACGTCCCCGCCTCGATCACTTCCGCCGGAAACTGGGTGGCGGACGATTCAGCTGCTCCCACGCTGACATGGACCTGCGCCCAAAACAACCCAACGGCTTGTTCATTGCCGCTCGCTTCCACCGCCGCATTGACCTACCATGCTACCGTAGATACAACAGCGATTGACCCCATCTATGCTCTTGTTGGCTCTAACACTGCCGTCAACAATGTAGCAATGACCTGGACTTCCCTGCCCGGCATTGATGCCAATGAAAGAATGGGCACAAATCCCGTTGTTCAACCCAACGATTACACAGACACCTCAAGCCATACAGGTACCCTTGCTTATTACTCACTTGGCAACCGCGTTTGGTTTGATACAGATAACGATGCCGCGGTTGATTTTGCTCCTGCAGCCACCTCGGAAAGTGAACAGCCTGCCGGTACCCGCATTGGGGTGAATGGGGTCGTTGTGCAGTTGTTTAATGCAGATACCGGTGTAGAGATTCCCGTTGGTCTGGACGGTATCCTCGGGACTGGCGATGATGGATTGGGCGGCACAGTAACTGCAAATGGTGGTTATTACTTGTTTGATAACCTGCAAGGCGGCAATTATATTGTTGTCATTCCAGCTGGCGAGTTTGCAGCAGGCGAACCGCTGTATGGATATTGGTCTTCCACCACGTTGATTAGCAATGCGGGTGCTCTTTCTGAAACGGCAGCGCCTGACCCGGATAATGATTTAGATAGCGATGATAACGGGCTGCGCCAGACAAGCGGCGCTTATGTAAATGGCATAGCTTCTTTACCAGTTACTCTGGGCACCTTTGGCGATACTGAACCAACAACAGATACAGACCTTGGCTCCGCTTCTCATGGCTCTGTTCCAAATAATCGCTCAAACTTGTCTGTAGATTTTGGCTTCTACCAATCTGGCGTTGGCAACATTGTCTGGTTGGATGATGTCACCTTGAACGGCACCTATGCAGCCGGCGAGACTCTGGTAAATGGGGCAACTGTCAGCTTGTTTACTGCAAATGGAGCAACCCGCCTTGCCGTGGCAACCAACGGCGTTTGGCAGCGCACGACTGGGGGCGCATCCACTGTTTCTACAGGAGATGCAGCCAATGGCTGGGCAAATGGTTTCTATTCCTTCACTGGCTTGCCAGAAGGACGTTACCAGATTCGTGTGGTTGGTCCCACGGGAACGGTCAGCACAAGCGACACTTCTGACACAACCAACCCAAATACTGCAAATGTAAACAATAATGATAACGGGATTGGCACAACCAGCAACTCGGTCTCTTCAGCGGTTAATGCAAATGCGATTCTCCTGGACCCAGGCGTAGTTGGTACCGTGCCAAATAACAATACGGTTACATACACCAACGGCACATCTTTCAACCCCACCATGGACTTTGGTTTTGCCAATGCGTACTCCATTGGCAACCGCGTCTGGTACGATACCGATAACGATTCGTCTGTTGATTTCACCCCCGAAAGTGAACAACCTGTTGGAACAAAGGTTGGCGTGAACGGCGTAACCGTCCAACTGTATGCGGCTGATGCAGGAGGTAACCCCACTGGAGCCTCCCTCAGAACAACCACCACAGCCAATGGCGGTTATTATTTGTTCGATACGATATTACCGGGCAATTATGTCGTTGTCCTTCCCGCTTCCAACTTTACCGGGGCAGGGGCTTTGGTTGGCTATTGGTCTTCGGCTTCTCAACGAAATGTAGATGGCTCTGTGAGCGAAACCACCGCAGCAGGCGCCAACCTCGATATTGACTCAGATGACAATGGAACCCGCCAAACCGCTGGAACTTTTAACGGGGCGGTAATTTCCAGCATGATCACCTTGGGGACCATCGGCTCCACAGAACCTGTCAATGAACAAAACACAGATGTAGATGCAATCGCCGCTGGCGCTGAACATCAAGGCATGCAGCCAGATGCAAGGTCTAACATGACTGTAGATTTTGGCTTCTATCGCGTAGAGGTTGGGAATCTGATCTTTACTGATGCCAACCGCAATGGCTTATATGATGCCGGAGATACCCCCATCCAAAATATGCCGGTTGAATTACTTTCTGAAGATGGAACAACGCTCGGAGCAACCACATCCAACGCAAGCGGTTTGTACCAATTCAGCGGCTTGCCTAAAGGCAATTACTTGATCCACGTCACATCACCTGCGGGTTTGTACAGCACCATTGATACTGGCGATACAACCGCTCCAAACGACAACGCAGACCCGAACGACAACCTTGATAACAACGACAATGGACTTGATATTTTGGATGTTGATGTGTACTCGGCTTTGGTCAACCTGAACCCCGGCCAAACCCAGAATTTCAACACAGTGACATACACCAGTGGCACTACGACCAACCCCACCCTGGATTTTGGCTTCACCGGTGTTACCTACTCTCTCGGCAATCGCGTCTGGTTCGATACCGATAACGACGCCAGCATTGATTTCACCGCAGAGAGCGAACAACCGGCCGGCACCAAGATCGGTGTGGATGGCGTAACAATGACTCTCTACCGCGATAATGGGTCGGGCACGTATGTGGATACCGGCTTGACCGATACAACAGCCAATGGTGGTTATTACCTTTTTGATAATCTGTCTGCGGGTGACTATATAGTAGTCATCCCCAGCGCTGAATTTGCATCTGGCGAAACATTGTATGGATATTGGTCTTCGGCGATCACGTTGAACAATGCCGGGGCGATCACAGAAGCCGCAGCACCAGATCCAGACCTCGGGGCGGGTGGAGGCGTTGATTCCGATGACAGCGGAACGCTCCAAACCAGTGGAGCATATCTTGGCGGCGTAGCATCATTGCCTGTCACTCTTGGATCTGTCGAACCCATTGGTGAACATCTTACGGCCGGCGGACATACTGCGGATGTGAATGCGCTGGAAACAGGCGCGAACAATCAAGGTATTCAGCCAGACGACCGCGCAAACATGACCGTGGACTTTGGCTTCTACAAGGTTGGCGTTGGCGATATCGTCTGGTTTGACGATGTTGCCGTAGATGGAAATTATGCGGCAGGTGAAACCCTGATCGACGGAGCCTCTGTAAGCCTTTTTGCTCAAAACGGCACAACACAGTTGGATGTAGCCGCAGATGGTATTTGGCTGCAAACAACTGGCGGCGCGACCAGTGTTTCCACTGGGAACGGCGCTTGGGCAAATGGCTATTATGAATTTACAGGCCTGCCAGCCGGCAATTATGTGATTCATGTAGTAGGCCCTGCCGGCTCGTTCAGCACAACTGATTCGGCAGACACCGCCACCCCGAATAATAATGTAAATAGCAACGACAATGGAATTGGCACAGCCGGCAACACAGTGAACTCAAACCCGGTCGCTCTTTCTGCGGGGGTGGTTGGTACTGCTCCGAATGTCATTACCTACGTGAGCGGCATATCCTTCAACCCCAGCATGGACTTTGGCTTTATCAACGCCTATTCTGTTGGCAACCGAGTCTGGTTCGATGCCGACAATGACTCATCCATTGATTTCACTGCCGAAAGTGAACAACCCGCAGGTACCAAGATCGGCGTGGATAACGTAACCGTGGAACTCTATGCGGCAGATGCCGGCGGCGCTCCCACAGGGGCGGCGTTGGATACAACGACCACAGCCAATGGTGGCTACTACCTGTTCGACAGTGTTTCCGCTGGCGATTATGTAGTCGTAATCCCAGCCGAAAATTTCAACAACACTGGTGTAGGCGATACAACGACTGCCTTGGTGGGGTATTGGTCATCTGGTACGCAGCGCAATACAGGCGGTGCCATTAATGAATCAACAGCAGCCAGTGCTGATAGTGATACAGACTCTGATGACAATGGCACGCTCCAGAATGCCGGAGCCTTCAATAACGCGGTTATTTCCAGCATGTTTACTCTTGGCCCCATTGGAGGCACAGAACCCACTGGGGAGCATCTTACCAGCGGCGGCCATACAGCAGATGTGGACAACCTTGCAGCAGGTGCAGAACACCAAGGCACGCAGACAGATAACCGCTCCAACATGACGATTGATTTCGGTTTCTATCGTGTGGAAGTTGGCAACCTTGTCTTTACTGATGTCAACCGCAACGGGTTCTATGATGCTGGCGATACCCCAATTCCAAACGCAGCCCTCGAACTCTTTGCGGATGGCGGAGCAGCCTCTCTTGCAACAGACACCACCGATGCAAGCGGTTTGTATCAATTCAGCGGACAGCCGCAAGGCAACTACTTCATCCGCATTACTGCGCCAAATGGCATGGTTAGCACAATTGATACCGGCCATGCAACTGACAACGATACGCCAAACGACAACATTGATAACAACGATAATGGCGATGGCGTCCTTGGCGGCAATGTAGATTCAGCCGTAGTCACATTATCAGCGGGTGTTGTTCAGGTGAATAACACAGTAGATTATGTAAGCGGAACAACCAGCAATCCCACGATGGACTTCGGCTTTGCCGAATCTTTTAGCCTGGGCAACCGCGTTTGGTTTGATACAGATAACAATGGCCAGGTGGCGGTAGGCACAGAACTAGGCGTGCCCAATGTACGGGTTGAGCTTTTTGTAGATGATGGCGCAACAGCCGGCGCGTATGATGCGGGCGATACCTTCGTAGACTTTGATACAACCGATGCCAATGGATACTATCGCTTCGATGCTCTCTGGCCGGATAATTATGTGGTGGTCATCCCAGCGGATAACTTCCGCAATGTTGGCGCAGGGGATACGGTGGCATCCAACCCTCTGGCAGGCTACTTAAGCAGCGGCACAGTGATCACTGGCGCAGCAGTTACCGATGGCTTTAGACCATCTCCAGATGTTCCTTTGTCTGTAGATAATGATGACAATGGCGAATCCTCTTTTGTGAGCGGGTCGTTAGACTATGTCTCAGCGCAGGCAGTGGCTATTGGTCCGCTGGCAGCCGAACTCACGGCAGAGGCGGATCCAGTTCCCAATCCTGGCACTGGCGAAGCTCCAGATAATCGCAGTGATCGCACAGTAGACTTTGGTTTCTATCGTTTGCAATTAGGTAACCAGATTTTCAACGACCTCGATAATGATGGCATGTTTACAGGTGCAGATGCCGGGTTGGCGGGCGCAGTGGTGCAGTTGTATGCCAGTGATGGAACCACCGAAATTCGCGTGGGGCCAGATGGTGTTTTAGGATCGGCTGACGATACAACCGGCGGCGTCACCACCCTTGCAGGTGGAACGTACTTGTTCAGCGGACTTCCAGTTGGCACATATATTGTGCGAGTTACACCTCCTGCCGGTTCCAGCACAGTGGATACTGGCAATGCCGGCGATTCACTTAACCCAAACAACAATGTGGATGATAATGATAACGGGTTGAACATTTTCACTGGTCAGGTTTCGAGCAATCCCTTCACGTTGACGGTGGGTGTTGCAGGAGTAAGCACAACAGTAACGAACGCTACTGCCACCACGTACAATCCATCGTTGGATTTTGGTTTTGCTCCCCTTTATAGTTTGGGCAACCGTGTTTGGTTTGATACCAACAACAACAGTTCCATCGATGCGGGCGAAGTGGGTGTGTTTAATGTGCGCGTGGAACTGTATCAAGATAATGGAAATGGCACATACGACACTGGCGATGCATTTGTTGGCTTTGATACAACAGACAGCAACGGCTATTATCGCTTCGATGGGCTAAACCCTGGCAACTATGTGGTTATCATTCCAGGCAGTGAGTTTGATACAGGTGGCGTGCTGGATGCATATTGGAGCAGCGCTACCAGCTTTGCAAATAATGGCACGATTGCCGATACCACTGCAAACGATCCAGATGATGATCAGGATAGCGGCGATGATGGCATCACTCAGTTTTCTGGCAATAGCGTTGATCATGTTTCTGCGGCGGCGCTCACTCTTGGCCCGGGCCTGAGCGAACCGACCAACGATAATGAGCCTACGCCGAATCCTGATACGGGAGAGTCTCCAAACGATCAGAGCAACCGCACCGTAGATTTTGGTTTCTACCGTGTAGAGGTTTCCAACCAAATCTTCTGGGATGTGAATGGCAATGGCCTCTTTGCCGTGGGTGATGTAGTTTTGCCCGGTGCCACGGTGAAGTTATATAGCGGAGATGGCTCTACTGAAATAGCAGTCGGCCCCGATGGAGTGTTGGGAACAGCAGATGATGGCCTCGGCGGTGTGGCGAATAACCCTGCAACGGGCGTCTATCTTTTTGGCGGATTGCCGGAAGGCAGCTATGTGATCCGTGTAACGCCGCCGGCTGGGTTCAACAGTACGGATGATAACGGCAACGCCGGCGACTCGGCCACCCCGGGAAACAACATCGATAACAATGATAATGGATTGGGCCTTGCATCTGGTGAAGTTTCCAGCAACCCGGTGCCTTTGGTTCCAGGCGCTGCGGGCGTAAGCAACACTGTAACCCATGGCACTGGGACAACACTTAACCCATCCATAGACTTTGGGTTCGTACAAAATGCAAATCTTGAATACAGCCTTGGCAATCGAGTCTGGTTTGATACCAACAACAATGGTTCTATCAATGCGGCTGAGGTTGGGGTTGCCAATGTACGAGTTGACCTTTTCATCGATAACGGCACAACTGCTGGTATGTATGATGCGGGCGATACATTTGTTGATTTTGTCGCAACAGACGCCACAGGGCATTATCGCTTTGATAATTTAGCCGCTGGTAATTATGTTGTCGCCATCCTGCCGGCTCAATTTGTCCTTGGCGGCCCGTTGAATGGTTATTGGAATAGCGGCACGAGTATTTCCGCTGGTGGCATCATTGCTGATGGGGTAAACCCAGACCCGGACACCGTGGCAACAGATAGCGATGATAATGGCGTTAGTACTTTTGCAGCCAACTCGGTAGATTATGTGGCTTCACGGGCCGTTACACTTGGTCCTACTGCAAATGAGCCTATCGGCGAAACAGATGCCATGCCCAACCCAGATGCAAGTGAAGAACCTGATAACCAAAGCAACCGCACTGTAGATTTTGGTTTCTACCACATGCAGTTGAGCAACCAGATATTTGTGGATGTGAATAATGATGGCCTGTATAACCCAGGTGACACAGACCTTGCTGGCGCAACCGTGCAATTATTTGCCAGCAACGGAGTCACGGAGATCGGTGTTGGCCCGGATGGTATTTTAGGCACAGTAGATGATGGCCCAGGCGGTGTGCTGACTGGCCCAGCAGGAACATACCAATTTAGCAGCTTGCCCGCTGGTGATTACATTATCCATGTAACGCCGCCTACTGGCCATTCCAGCACCGTAGATGCCAATGCAGATACCAATACGCCCAATAATAATGTGAACAATAACGATAACGGCGTAGGCGTGGGCAGTGGGCAGGTCTCCAGCAATATTGTTTCCCTGATTCCCGGCGTCACAGGTGCGAGCACCACAGTGGATAACAGTACAGGCTCCACATTGAACCCCTCTATGGATTTTGGGTTCAATGACACCAATGGCTTCATCAAGACCATTCTTGGGACAAGCGAAACATCCACCAGCGGCACCCAGGTAGCCATTGGTGAAATCGTAACCTACCAGATCACCGCAGACCTTGCAGCAGGAATACCTCTTGCTAATGTTATTGTGACAGATAATATGGATAGAGGGCTGGCGTTCGTAGATTGTTTATCCGTCATCATAGACGGCGCACCCGTAGCCTGCTCCACTACGGTCTTCCCCATCACAGACCCAGGAGATTCTGCTGCCAACCCTGCAAACCCAGGCAGACAGATTGTCTTCACGATAGGCAATATCCCTGCACCAGCCACCGCTTCCACTTTGGTCATTCAATATCGGGCAATTATTTTGGATGTGGTAGAGAACCAGAGTGGCGGTACGCTGAATAATTCAGCAGCAATGACATGGACAGGAGGCTCTCTTTTTTCCAGTGCGCCGAATGTAAATATTGTTGAGCCAGATATGGAGATATCCAAGGAGGCTACTCCAGTGAGCAATGTGCCTTTGGGTACTCCCATTCAATTTACACTGACGATTAATCACACATCTCCGCAAAGCACAGCAGATGCATTCGATGTGGTAGTGACGGATGTGTTGCCTGCCAACTTGGAGTATGTGCCTTGCAGTGTTACCTACAGCGGATGGATTCCTACAAGCCCGCCTGATCCTGCTTACTGCCCAGGGAACACTAACACCCTTACTTTTACATGGGATACTTTCCCACGAGGTGAGGTTGCAGTCATCAATTTCACAGCCCGCCTCCTTGGCTCCCCGGTTACCAATAGCGCTGCCGTGGAGTGGACATCCCTTGAGATCGACCCCGGCGTTAACGGACTGCCACAACAGCTTTCGATCTACAATACAGAATCGACTGAGCGCTGGTATGACCCGAATGATAATGTAAATATTTATGCCGTCACTGATAGCGTGACGATCAACGAGCCTGTTCCAACTGACGAAGACTCAACCAACAAGAATCTTCCAGAAATATTACCCGCTACAGGCTTCGCGCCAAGTGTTGTCACGACTCTACCGGCACAACCAGAAGATAAATCCTATGCGGCTACAGATATCTGGTTGGAGATTCCAAGCCTAAAAATAAAAATGCCTATTGTAGGTGTTCCTATGGTTGATGGTGATTGGGATCTTTCCTGGCTTGGGCAAGATGCTGGCTGGTTGGACGGAACTGCATTCCCAGGTTGGGAAGGCAATAGCGCACTTACAGGACATGTTACCCTGCCAAATGGGAAGCCCGGGCCGTTTGCCACTTTAAGCAAACTCAACTGGGGAGATACAATTATTATCCACTCCTATGGTGAAGTGTATACATACGAAGTGCGCGAAAACCGCACTATCAAACCGTATATTACATCTGTTCTCAAGCATGAAGAAGATGCCTGGTTGACTCTTATTACATGCAAGACCTATATCGCATCAACCAATACCTATGCTGACCGTACGGCTGTCCGTGCTGTTCTGGTAAAAGTTCAAAAAGACGCTCCATCCGTCTCAGCGGATAGACGTTAGTCTACTAAAAAAGATGGCACCAAAATTAGGTGCCGTCTTTTTTGATTTAAAAGCCCAGAACATTGATATTACTGTGTAATTATCTGTTTGTAAAAGAAATTGCTTGTCTTTCAGATATATTCGCTTCATCCATTACCGAACACTGGTGATGTCAGACGGAGAGATGTTCTGCACCTCCAACAGACTTGGCAGATGCGAATTCACCAAATAAAGTAGTTTTCCTAAAGAAAAAACACCCCGGAAAGATATTCAGGTATGGTTTTTTTTCTAAACCTTACCTGTATTGTCCATTTCGTTGACATATAAATACATTCCTTGTAAAATTAGTAAAAGCGTTCTATACAGGCAACACAGTTCCCATCCCAACAATATTAACATCGCCGCCTCTTCAATAAATTAATTAAGACATTTTCATTTTTCGAGGTGTGTATGATTGTATTATTCTTATCTCCCACTATCCATCCCAACAAAGATGGCCCATAAAGCTTTGGCTTAACATGCAGTGATCTTTGTTTTTACGGATGCGATGACTCAGCCCCCCTGAAATTGGTCGCTTATTTCCAAGATTGATTTGGAGACAGGTGCTGATGAGCAAGCAACGAAACCGGCCGTAGGCTGTTTTTGTTGCTTGTTTTTATTTGGCAATCGTCAATGTGAGCTTCTGATTTGAGAGTTTAGAGAGGAGATATAGCATGTCCAGATCACTTAGGTCTTTGATTTTATTAATGGTTTTGATGGGATCTTTACTGATTTATCCGGTACAAATTGCGTACGCAATAGCCATTCCGGCAGAGATCAACAAACAATTTACGCCGATCTTGATCGATGCTGGGGCAGTATCTGTACTTCGAGTCACTGTATTCAATCCGAATACATTTCCTCTGACGAATGCAAGTTGGACAGATAATTTGGTCGGAGTTCAACCTGGGTTGTCAATTGCGCCTCCTGGAATTGTAAGCAACACTTGTGGGGGAACGGTCGTAGCCACACCAGGTACAACAACGGTATCTTTAACTGGTGGAAATGTTCCCGCTCAGGTACAGGCTACCCCAGGAGAATGCTTTATAGAGGTCAATGTTACCTCGACCACTCCAGGTAACCTCATTAATACCATTCCTGCCAATAACCTAAATGCCAGCGGGAATGATGGCGGAACATCAGTGACTATTTCAAATACTACACCTGCCAGCGCCACATTGACTGTGATTGCCGTCTCACCGCCTACATTGAGCAAAGGCTTTTCACCAAACACTATATCCACGGGCGGGCTTAGTACGCTAAGCATCACGATCAATAACAACGATACAAATACAGACCTAACAGGTACTTCTTTCACAGATACTTTACCAGCCAACGTTATTCTTGCTAACCCGCCTTTTGGCGGAACGCCATTAACCAATTGTGGCGGCTCGGCATCATTGGTTGCTGTTGCTGGAGGAAGCACAATCACATTGAGCAACGCAGTTGTAACACCTGCGCAAAATTGTGTTGTTACCGTGAATGTCACCTCTGCGGTGCAGGGAGTTTATGTAAACACCATTCCGGCCGGCCCAGGTGGACCCGGATCTATTCAAACAGATCAGGGGGTTACAAATGCTGCTCCAGCTAACGCCACATTGAATGTGCAGCCTGTTAGTGTTGCAAAACAATTTAGTTCCACTTCCTTCGAAGCTGGCGGAGTGAATACATTAACCATCACGATCCAAAACCCTTCCAACTCTACCTACACTGGTGTGAATTTATCGGACGTTTTGCCGATAACTCCAAACACTAACTTGACATATGTTGCCGGGTCTTCCACTACAAGCTGCCTTCCGGGTACAGTTTCAAATACCAGCACGACAGTTACATTGACTGGCGGCACTGTGCCTGCTAATTCATCATGTACGATTACAGTAAACGTTACTACTCCAAGCGGCGCTGTGGATGCAACATATACGAATACCATTCCCGCTGGCGCAATTTCAATTGCGAGTAACCCAACCGTAACGAATGGAATCCCAGCCTCGGCAGATGTCAGTGTGTATGCGCTTGGCACCGGCATGGCAGGAAGTGTTAAATCATTCTCGATCGACCCCATTAACCCGGGTCAAAATACAAGATTAAGAATTGACCTCTTTGCTCCAGCCGACGTAACTCTGACGAATTTTTCTGTTACAGATAATCTTCCGGCAGGTGTTACGATCACCAATTCCACGCCTGCTGCGGTTAATAATTGCGGCCCAACACCGCCTCGCGTGCTTACTGCTGTGACTGGTACCAATGTTATTTCTCTCACTGGCGCAACCATTCCTGCGGGAACCCGTTGCCGCATTGATGTGTGGGTGACCAGCAGTACGCCTGGTACGGTTACTAACGTGATTCTCCCCACTGATATTTCAAATGATCAGAACCGCCATCCAGCTGACAACATCACTGATACTTTGACCGTGAATTCACCGGAGAACCTTTCTGTTACAAAAGACTTCAACCCACCTACAGTTAACCCTGGCGGGTTATCCACGCTTACTATCACCCTTCAAAATACGTACCCATCTCCTCTGGTAAATACCACTCTTACAGATCCGTTGCCCGGGTCCCTGACAAATGGTATTGTGGTTGCACCTGTTCCAAATGCCAGCACCACTTGTGCAGGTGGAATCATTACTGCGGTTCCAGGCTCCCAAACGATCACAATGACCGGCGGCACGGTTCCAGCTCAGGTGGGGGGAATACCCGGAGTTTGTACGATCACCATAACGGTTCAAGGCACAGATAGCAATGCCACGCCAAGCAACCGCACAAACACGATTCCAGTTGCTAATGTTTCTGGAACGGTCCAAAGCACCGGAGTAACAATAAACCCAGTTGCAGATGCAGTGGCCGTTTTGAGAACTGAAATCCTCACCATTGGCGTTGTGAAGGGATTCAATCCAGTGCTTGTATATGGCGGTGCCTATTCCACTATGAGTGTTCAACTGGTGAACCCGAACAATATAACTTTAACAGGGATTGCCTTCACAGATAATATGGCATTGCTTGGCACAGGCATGGAATTAGCTGACCCCGTTACATTTGATGTTGGCACATGCGGTGGCACCCTTACCGGAAACCCGGGCGATTCCTCTTTTTCATTTAGCGGCGGCATCTTGCCTGCAAACTCGAATTGCATCCTCACGCTGCGGGTGGTTATGTCAGTGAATGGGAATCTCACGAATCGAATTCCTGCCGGAGCGGTTACTACCGATAACGGAGTGAGCAGTACCCAGCCTACAGAAGCATCATTGACCAATCTTCCAGGGGCCAGCGTTTCCAAGAGTTTTAATCCCGATGCTATTCTTGCTGGCAGTTTCTCAACATTGACGATCACCATTCAAAACACTAGTAACATTCCTCTTCTCGGAATGGCGTTGACAGATAATTTACCCGGCAACCTTCCGGCTGGCTTGGAAGTTGCTGGCGCTTCAGCTCCTGCGCCTACAAATGGATGTAACGGAACATTATCTGCTCCATTTGGCTCTCAAACAATTTCGTTAACTGGTGGGTCACTGGCCGGAAATTCAAGTTGTGATATCACGATCAGTGTGACAAGCAACGTCCCTGGTGTTTATGTGAATACCATTCCAGTTGGAGGCTTAACTGCTACGGCTGGCGGCTCGCCTGTTAGTAATAACAATCCTGCATCTGCTACGCTGACCGTGAATGCAGGTGTTGGCGGGTACAGCCTTGGTAATCGGGTTTGGTTCGATACAGATAATAGCGGGACGATCAATGGCTCGGAGGTAGGTATCAACTCTGTGGATGTGGAACTGTATAGCGTGGATGCTTTGGGGAATACCACCTTTGTTACTTCACAGACAACAGCCAATGGTGGATATTATCGGTTCGATAACCTGCCCGCAGGAGACTATATAGTTGTAATTCCGGCCAATGAGTTTGGGCCGGGCGGAACGCTGGCAGGCTATTGGAGCAGCGGAACCACGATCAATGCTGCTGGAGTGGTCGGAGAAACAACCGCCCCAGACCCAGATAATGATGTGGATAGTGATGACAATGGTACATTACAAACAGGCGCTCCATTCTCAGGTGCTGTGGTAAGCAGTGCAATTACGTTGGGGCCAACTGCCAACGAGCCGACCAATGATACAGATGCAGATCCAACTAACCCGGCGGGCGAAGCGTCTAACGATCAAAGTAACCGCACCGTTGATTTTGGATTCTATCGAGCCGAGCTTGGCGACATCGTATTCATCGATGTAAATAATAATGGAATTTATGATGCCGGTGATACGCTGCTTGCAGGCGCAACCGTCCAACTTTATTCCAGCAATGGCACAGAGATCAATGTTGGGCCAGATGGAATTTTAGGAACGGCAGATGATGCGGCGGGTGGCGTGGTTACCGGTGCGGATGGCGCATATCTGTTTAGTGGGTTGCCCGGTGGTGATTACATTGTAAAAGTGACTCCGCCTGCCGGGTACACAAGCACAGTGGATGTCAACGCAGATACGACCTCGCCCAATAATAATGTAGATAATAATGATAATGGCGTCGGTGTGGCTGGCGGGCAGGTTTCAAGTAACATCGTCTCGCTGATTCCCGGAGTGGCCGGAGCAAGTACCACTGTTGTGAATGCTACTGGTACAACGAGCAACCCTTCCATTGATTTTGGATTCGTATTATCCAATGGTTTCTTAAAGAGTATTGTTGGAACAAGTGAAACTTCAACAAGCGGATCGAACGTTACCATAGGTGAGATCATTACTTATCAAGTGAGTGTGCTTGTTCCACCTGGAACATATACCAATACCACAGTTGAAGATACGATGGTGCGTGGTCTCGCTTTTGTGGGGTGCGATGATATAAATGCACCGGCTCTGACTACGACGGTAGCTGGTGGCTTTGCTACTGTATGTTCCACCCCGACAGTGGATGACGCGGGCGGCGGCACACCTGCCGATATAGACCGCCATGTCACCTTTGATTTTGGCACATTGACCAATACCAGTCAGGTGAATGCACCCATAACCATCACATATCGAGCCATAGTCCTTGATATTGTTGCGAATGAGGATGGAACAACCCTTGATAATAGCGCAGTTTGGAATTCTTCAGCTGGCAGCATGGGACCATCAAAGACTACTGTTAGCATTGTTGAGCCTGAGCTCACAATAGAAAAAACGGCTGATGTAAACTTTATTGCCAATGGCTCAGCTGTTACCTTCACACTTGCGGTTTCGCATACTTCAGCCAGCCATGCAGACTCTTTTGATGTTGTAGTAACAGATGTGCTGCCAACCGGCTTGGATTATGTTCCCAATACCCTTGATTGCAATGATGGCGAACAAGACCCGGATGTTTCCTGTAGTTATGATTCTGCTACTCGCACCATTAGGGCTGAGTGGAGTACATTTACACGCCTGCCTGCAGGTGACCAGGGACTGATACGGTTCAATGTGGTTGGTAATTCATCCATTCCTGCAAATGGCAGTGTGACCAATGTTGCAAGCGTTGAGTGGTCAAGCCTCCCTGGTGATCAGACCGTCCCGCAATCCCATTCCAACCCGCCGAATCCACATGCAACTGAACGGGTTTATGACCCTGCAGACCCGGCTGATGTGTATACCACCAGCGATGCGCTTACATTAACTTCCCTTGGCTCTTCGGATGATGGGACGGGCGGTAATAGTGATGCTTCTTCAACTAGGTTTGGAGTGGGCAGATTCTTAATCCCTGTAACCGGCTTTGCCCCTGACACTGTGACAAAATTGAGTCCGCCTTCAGAAAAGATGTATTCACCAACTGGGCTCACAATTGAAATTCCGGTTCTTAATGTGAAGACATCCATTGTGGGGGTGCAGTTGGAAAACGGGACTTGGGATGTTTCCTGGCTGCAGAATCAGGCTGGATGGTTGAATGGAACCGCCTATCCTACCTGGACAGGTAATAGTGTGCTCATGGCACATGCTGTCGATGCTGTTGGCAAGCCTGGCATATTCTCCAAGCTGAAGAGCTTAAGTACTGGCGAATATGTATTTGTGTATGATCAAGGTTATCGATATACATATAAAGTTATGTCGAACAAGTTTGTGCAGCCTAATGACATAACGATTCTTAGTCATGAAGAAAAGGCATACCTCACTCTTGTTACTTGTGTAAATTATGATGAAAAGACTGGTACATATCTCCAGAGAGTTGTAGTCCGCGCTATGTTGGTGGATGTGAGGGAAGCAAAGTAACCTTTGTATTTAGAATCAAAAAGGCTGTTCTGAACGAACAGCCTTTTTGATTCTTTGCTACTACTATTTTGATTCTTTTTCAGCAGCGGTCAGGGCATCTTCAAAGATTCTTAGACCTTCTTCCATATCGGTCTTGGTGATTGCCAGTGGGGGAGCAATGCGGATGACACTCTTTCCGCAGGAAAGCATTAGTAAGCCGCGCTCATACCCAAGGTCTACCACGCGTTCTGTCAGATCGTGATCGGGCTCTTTGGTCTCGCGGTCTTTTACGAATTCCACGCCGATCATCAGACCCTTGCCGCGTACATCTCCAATACTTGGGTGACGTGCCTTGATCTCTTCAAGCGCTTCCAACGCAAACTCACCAACTTCCTTTGCGTTTTGAAGGTATTCTTTTTCGATCAGGTCAATCGTTGCAAGAGATGCTGCGCATGAAATGGGGTTGCCGCCATAGGTGTTTCCATGTGTTCCGGCTTCCCAGTTCATCACAGATTTACGCGCAACGCACGCGCCGAGCGGCATACCAGATGCAATTCCCTTGGCCGAGGTGATCATGTCAGGTTCGACGCCAAAGTGTTCAATCGCCCACCATTTTCCGGTGCGCCCCATGCCGCTTTGTACTTCGTCAAGGATCATCAAAATGCCATATTTGTCACACAATTTTCGCAGCGCTGGGTAGAACCCATCAGGCGGAACAATATACCCGCCTTCACCTTGAATTGTTTCCACCAAAATACCTGCTACATCTTTGGGCGGCAGGATCTGGTTGAGAATTTCATCTTCGATATAGCGTACCACCGCCTCACCGTAATCTTCTCCTTTGCGTCTCTCAAGCATGGGACGGTATGGATTCGGGAATGGTGCGTGGGTAACGCCATTCATCAACGGATAAAACCCGCCATGATATTTTGCTTTGCTGGCAGTAAATGTTACTGCTCCCATGGTGCGTCCGTGGAATGCGCCTGTGAAGCCAATGAAGTTTGAGCGCTTGGTGTGGTAGCGTGCCAGCTTGATCGCGGTTTCAACTGCTTCTGTTCCTGAATTGGTCATGAAAGAAAGCGCATCTTCCTTAAAAGGCGCAATTTCATCAAGTTTTTCCGCGAGGCGGATCCAATTCTCATGATAGAAGTCCGATGAAATGTGGATGAATTTTTCAGCTTGTTCCTGAATTGCTTTGACAACTTTTGGGTGCGAGTAGCCAGTAGATACCACGGCGATTCCACCCATGAAATCCAAAAAGCGATTCCCGTCCACATCCCAGACTTCACTACCTTTTCCGTGGTCCATCACGAATGGGTAGCCCCTTGGATAAGAAGGCGAGATCACTTTATGATCTCGCTCTATCATGGCCTTGGCCTTAGGCCCAGGCAAGTTGGATTTTGTCATTCATTCTCCTTGAATTTATTATGATTTCATTCTGCCAATGCGCATAAACCAAATATGCCTGCAACATTACTCATTTTCGTCAAGTAATCAGCAACTCGGAGAAAGGACTCTGAGAGGATGTGAAAATGGGCATTTTTTCTATTTGACGGGTTTGAGTTTTCAGAACAGCGCACGGCGTGCATTTGGAACCACACTTGTCTGCAGTGACGTTTGTGGATGTACGCACAATTATACCGTATGGCCCCTATCAAGCCCTTCTAGGGAGTACCTCACCGCGAGATGGACTAAGCGCTCTCCTATATTGCAGTGTTTGACTCATTATTCCTTCCCTGCTATTATCTTTTTATGAGAAAAAATATTCCACTGTCCCTTTTCTGGCAAAATTTTCTTGATTCATTCCGTTGGCTTCGACCGGGGTTGGGGGTAAAGCGCTGGTTCTTTTTTGTAATGGCAGGCATTACTTTTCTAGGGCTTGGATTTGCAATTATTTTGATCGACCTCTATCGAACAGACTCAACAAATCAGGCATTGCTTACTTTCCTCTCCTATGCTTCATTAAGGTTTATCCCACGGATCTGGCGTGCTGTAATCTTTGGCGGATTGGGAGTCGGGATCGTTGTGTATGGTATTCTCAAACTGAACCGATCTTTACTTAAACCGTTTATTCGCCCGGGAGAGGATGTATTTAATCACCTCTCTGGGTTTCACCGCCGTGAACGTGGCCCGCGCATTGTTACCATTGGCGGTGGGCATGGACTTTCCACACTTCTGCGTGGATTAAAGTTACATACTGGTAACCTCACTGCTGTCGTCACTGTGGCCGATGATGGCGGCTCTTCTGGCAGGTTACGTGAGACGTTTGGGATTCTTCCGCCAGGCGATATTCGCAATTGTCTTGCGGCGCTTTCCAACGATGAAGACATGCTCACCCAGTTATTTCAATACCGTTTTAGCGGCTCGCCCGACCTGGATGGGCACTCATTTGGCAACCTCTTTATTACAGCGTTGGCAGATATTACTGGGAGTTTCGAATCAGCTGTCGTTGAGTCAGGACGCGTGCTCTCTGTCAATGGGCGTGTACTTCCATCTACATTGAATGATGTCAAGTTGGTGGCAAGCATGGAAGTTCCACATTCCCTAAACGAAGTCCGTGTGGAAGGGGAGAGTAAGATTCCCAAAATGGCTGGGCGTGTTCGTCGTGTTTGGCTCGAACCAGATAATGCCTCCGCATTCCCTCCGGTAATAAAAGAACTCTTAAGTGCAGACGTGATTGTTGTTGGTCCGGGGAGTTTGTATACCAGCCTATTGCCAAACTTGCTTGTACAGGATGTTCTTGCCAGTATGCATGCCAGCCGCGCGATCAAGATCTATGTATGTAATATTGCCACCCAGCCAGGGGAAACAGATACATTTACATGCTACGACCATATTCGCGCATTGGAAGGCCATGTAGGGGAGGATCTGTTTGATGTTATTTTGTGCAACGATAATTATGAAGGACAGTTGAGCCCGGATTCACAGTGGGTGATTGCGGATGAAAAGACCCTTTCCGATACGCGCACATATTGCACCGATCTTGCCGAAGAAAGCCACCCGTGGCGGCATGATTCACTCAAACTTGCCCAAGTGATCGTGGATATTTTCTACGAAAGAACCGGGCCATTAAATTAGAGTTTTTAGCATAGTAATCGATTACATTTGTCGTGAAAAACTCGGACGTACTAAAATTCACAAATTTAGGGAAAAGAAGTAAAATTCAGGTTGTATGAACGACCATACCAGAGGCAACACAAATTACACAAACCTGTGTTCTCTGTCATAACTATATTCATTGGAGGATTTTCCCATGGCAATCAAAGTTGGTATTAACGGATTTGGCCGCATTGGCCGTCAAGTTCTCAAAGCGATTCGCGATATGTATCCGAATGAACTTGAAGTAGTTGCATTCAATGACATTGGCGATATGAAGACAATGGCGCACCTGCTCAAGTACGATTCGAC
>CAZHOX010000023.1:0-27996 GCA_964534345.1 uncultured Anaerolinea sp. | reverse complement strand
AACTAGTGTTTATACAGCACCTTGTCGTATATACCCCCGATTTGGGGTGTTATACAGCTTTTATGCTGTATAATCCGCTTTATATTACATAACATCATTATACAGTCACCACCAGAAAGGGGCAAGAAAATGGTACAAAACTCCAAACCTGCAACATCATCACCCCAAAAACCTAAAAAACTCCTCGACCAGTTTAGGGATAATATTCGCATTAAACAATACTCATACCGCACCGAACAAACCTACATCCAATGGGTTCGCGAATACATCCTCTTTCACAACAAACGCCACCCGCGAGAAATGGGAGTCGCAGAGATCAACCAATTCATCACCCACCTCGTCGTGGATAGGAAAGCCTCTGCCTCCACCCAAAACCAGGCCATCAGCGCCATCCTCTTCCTCTACCGCAACACCCTCCACATCGAACTCGACCAATCCTCCCTCAACTTCATCAGACCCAAAAAAGGAAAACGCGTCCCCAACGTACTCTCCGCAAAAGAAGTGCGTGCAGTCATCACCAACATGACAGGCCCGTACAAACTCATGGTACAGATCATGTACGGCAGCGGACTGCGCCTCATGGAATGTCTGCGCCTGCGCGTCAAAGATATCGATTTTGAAAATCATCGCATCATTGTCTACGATGGAAAAGGCGGAGACGACCGCGTCACCATGCTCCCCGATAGCGTCATCGCCCCCATGCGCGAACACCTCATCCAGACCCAAGCCATTCATAAAAAAGACCTCGCCGCCGGCTTGGGTTCCGTTCAAATGCCCTTCGCCCTCGACAAAAAATACCCCGCCGCCCACAAAGAATGGATATGGCAATTCATCTTCCCCGCGCCAACACTGTACGTCGAAGCCGAAACAGGCATCACTCGCCGGCATCATATTCACGAGACCGCCCTGCAAAGAGCCATTAAAGCCGCAGCAAAAACTGCAAAAATAGAAAAACGCGTCACCCCTCACACCTTCCGCCACAGCTTCGCCACCCATCTGCTACAGAACGGCTACGACATCCGCACCGTGCAGGAACTCCTTGGACACAAAGACGTAAAAACCACCATGATCTACACCCACGTTCTCCAGCGCGGCGGCTTCGCTGTCAAATCTCCCCTCGATGGCTAAACACTGCTGACCACAAAGACACAAAGAGTAAAAACTTCGTGTCTTTGTGTCTTCGAGGCTTCGTGGTAGAGTTTTCAGACTCTCTCTTACGCCTTCCAGTCACTCATCCTCTCGCTTAACTTCGCGATTCTTTCCCGAAGCAGCACAGCGAACACACCCAGCATCAAAAGCAGAATACCCGTGCAGCCAATCAGGAAAATCGTCGCACGACCTTTCAACGCGCTGTACACAACCGTCACCACGCCCAACACCACGAACCCAATCGGGAAAAACGTCAGGCTGCGCGAACGGATCACCAGCCCATACACCAGCACCGCCAGCGACTGGAAGAACAGCACAACAAAATAGATCAACTCGTTCCTGTTCACCATCTCAAGATAGGTCGTGCCAAGCAAAACAAACTGCGAAAGCATCCCCATCACGAACGCCCCCGTTTTGCTCCCCGCCCGCACAAGTAAATAATGCTGCACCAACCCCAACAACGCCGCACCCATCGAGAAGAACTGCGGTTCATCTACATTCAACTCGAATAGGATGATGAAATACGCCAGCAGATAAAACCCATTTGCAGGAAAAGCCAGCCAGACATTTTTCTTCGCGAAAGCCTCCACAGCAAATAGCGTTGCCGCCGCTGCCACAGGGATCGCCGCATCAATCCCGCCGGTAGCTGGTGCCCCTAACGAGACAACGACACCCAGCCCAAGCCCGCTGTACAACAAAGACAGATCCCACCCCGCCGCACGTTTGATCAACCGCAGGAAAAACCCCGCCGCATAATACATCACCGCAATCGCCATCACGGGGTGAATCCATTTCAGAAGCTCAAAACTGCGGAACAGGAACGCCGCAAAAAGTGGCAGGGTCAAGGTAAAGGCGTAGAACAATTTCGGTTGGCGATAGAGCAGGCTGATGATTAAGAAAAGAAGCGTGTAGATCGCGAAACCGAATGCCGCAGTGGAGGCATCGCTCTCCCCGAACAAAACCAGATAATTCACCAGAGCAAGGATTCCCCCAATTCCACGCACGCCCCACGCCAACGGACGCGGGTTCGGAAATGCAAAATGTGCAAGCAAGTCCGAAAGCAGCCAAATGAGGCTGAAGGTTAGCAGATGATAACTAGCCTCGAACACGTTGAAGTCCTGCAAAATGAGCGATGCCCCAAGCGTGAAGAGCACAGGCGCGCCGACCTCGAACCAGCCGCTGCGGCTCAAATACATTTCAGCAATGAACAGCAGACCGATCACGAGCGCGTACCATCCGCCAAATTCTTTTTGCTGTATCAGTGCCGTAAACGAGAGGAGCACACCCAAAACCAGCCCACTGTAGCGGAATACCTTTGCCCAACTTTCCCTTGCGCGGATGGCAGCCCCAATGATGAAATAGAAAACCGCCAGACCCGTCAGCGCGGGCAGCCATGCATCCACGTTGAAGTGATCGAGCGCAAAAAGGATGGTCAGCGGCAGGTATGCGGCGGGCAGATACCCAAAGATGGCTCTTCGCTGTGCCAAGGCATAAGCGGCGAAAAAAAGCGTGTACACCGCAAAACAGATTGCAACGAGGCCGCTTTCATCATGGAAGCAGATGGCTATGGATGTGAACAGCGTGAACAAAGCTCCCGCAATGCGCGGAGGCATTCGCCATTCGATGTTCGCGCGGAAATCTTTTTTCAGGAACAGGTCTGGCAGCAGGAAGAGAATGCTGAGCAGCAGGGTGTAAAAGCCAAAGAAGATATCCAGCTTTTGAATGAACTCAAGTTCAAAGAATGCAAAATAAGCAATGATGAAATTGAGCAGCGCCAGCGACCATAACCACCAGCGCGTGCGTAACAGATGCAAGGCTGTATAAAATACCGCAGCGCCAAAGGCCGCAGTCATGCCCATGGCTGTGCTGTTCGCAAACCCTGTGATCACTGCCAGCGCCAAAGTGGGCATGGATGCCAGCAGCGCGGGCAGGCTGTATTTTTGCGTCCGTTCAATGCGGTGGGTGAGTTCACTTGTCACTGCAAGCATGGCTCCCCAGAAAAGCAGAAGGAGGGTCGAGCCAAAGCTTTCCAGATCAAAGGCTGCGGCAAGGAACCACGGCATGGGAATGAGCGTGCCGACCGCCAGCCACGGAAAGAACAGGAAGGGGAGCAGGATGTTTGAAAGAACGTAGAACACGAAGGCAAGTCCCCAAGTGACGAATGTCCCCAAATGCCAGAGCGGTGATGTGTTGGTTATTTCAAATGTGTTGATTCCAAAAATGGATATGGAGACAAGCAGGATAATTCCTTGCGCGCCCTGCACCGCCAGAAAAAGCGGCAGCGCAAACTTTGCATCTTTCCATTTTTTCAGCAGCCAATAACCGGCCAGTCCTGCCACGGCGGTCAGCCCGCTCATGGCGGTAAAAAATTCCGCTTCGGCCTCAAAGACATTTCCCACCCGCAAGGCAGCGAGGAGCAGAGAGCCAAAAGCCGTCACACTGAACAGGCGAGATTCGTATAGCCACGTTGCGCCGCTCCACACAACAGCCATTATGAAAAACACGAACACCCAATAGCCCGCGCTGAACGCGTTGGAAATATTCAGCGCCTGCCGCAGGGTCTCTTCAATGCTGTTTGCGGTGATGGGCAGGAGGAAGGAAAAAACGATGAAGAGCGCGAAGCTGGGCTGAGGCAGTCTCTTTTTGATGGCAACAGCCAGCCCGCCAAAGATCAATGTGCCAAGGATGAGGATCGGCAGCCGCAGTTCGGGGATAGCCGCGCCAAGGATGGCCGCCGCCGCGATCACGAAAAACGCGCCAAGATACAAATAGACTTTGATGCTGGCTTCGCTTGTGAGAGTCTGCAAGAGGGTGGGGCGCGGCGCTTCGGGTTCGCGTCTTTCTGCGCGGTTGGCTGTTTGCTTGCCTTCGGCAGGAGCATTTGCCTCCGCGTTGACAGATGCCGCTTGGGTAGTTGCAGGCGCGGGCGGGGTGGGAGGCGCAAAGTCAAAGTCGTAGCGGCGGCGGATGACTTCCGCGTTTTCTTTTTCCAGCAGGCCGCCCTTTTCCCATTCATTGATCTCTTGCAAAATAACATACCGGTCGCCGCGTTGCAGCTTGTTTGCTCTTCCGCGCACATTGCGCTGGGCAGGCAGGCTCAACGCCGACAGCGCCGCCATGCGAATATCTTTGTTTTCGCTTTGCGTGGAGAGCTTTTCAAGTTGATTTCGCACAGCCTCGCTGCTGAAGTTGACCTCCGTGAGCGCCCCAATGGCATGTATCACAGCGACGTCGTCATTGCTTTTCAGGCTGGTAAAAATTTCATTCAGAATGTCTTCGGGCTTGCGCGATTCATTTTCAGGCATGGCGCTCTCCGTGATTTAAATTTGTGTATGGGCGAACGTTTTATTTTTCAAAACAAAAGGTCAGGCTAATGAACCTGACCTGATATTTCTACTTTATCACAACTTTATAACACTCTGGAAGCCCGATGGTACTGGAAACCTACCTGACGAAAATATGATACTCCCAGGGTTTCAACTCCAACGGGGTTGAAACTGAAAATTCGACCTGAGCTCCGCTTAAGTAGTCTGTGTATTTCCCAACGAACAAACTGTCTTTGAAATGCACAGCTTGCTGTTGTGCTGAAAAATTGAAGACGGCAAAAACTTTATCCTCTTGGTTTTGGCGCACAAAGCTCAACACTTGCAATGGTGCATTGTTGACCACCTGAACCATTCTGCCGCCCCATTTGGCGTTCCATAAAGCGGAGTTTTTCTTTTTCAGCGCGAACAATTTTTTATAGAGATCGCTCATCGGGTGAGCTTGCCATTGGATGGGGTCTTTCTCGAAGAATTCCAGCCGCTTGGTGTTGCCGGCTTCCTGTCCGTTGTAGAGGAGGGGCATTCCTTCGCTGGTGGCTGAAAGCGCAATGACCGCTTCGAGCGCGTCTCCGAATTGCTCGTACTCGGTTCCTTCCCATGAGTTCTTGTCGTGGTTGGAAACGAACAACATCCTCATCACATCTGCCGGGTATTCCTTCTCGTTGTGCGAATAATAAGTGAATAAGCGGTCTAAGTTTGCATGTCCTTTGGCAATGGCTACCATCGTGTCGTACCAGCTCCAGCCGTAGGCCATGTCGAAGGCTTCAATGTGAATATCGCGCGATTCCCATTCTGCCAGCATGAAGATGGGTTTAATGGCATCCAGTTCGCGGCGGGTCTGATTCCAAAAATCCAATGGGACAAACCCCGCCACATCACAGCGATAGCCGTCTATATCGGCTTCACGGATCCAATACTTTAGCGCCTCGGTCATGTATTCGCGCAAGGCAGGCTGCTGGTAATCGAGATCGATGATGTCGTCCCAGTCACGCCACGGGGAAGGGTGGAAGTCTCCCTTCCAATCGCGGGCGTACCATTCGGGATGCTGATCTACAAGCGGGTTATCCCAGGCGGTGTGGTTGGGGACCCAATCCAAAATCACATGCATATCCATCTTGTGCGCAGCTTGCACGAAATGTTTCAGGTCTTCCAATGTGCCGAATTCATGGTTCACGCTGAAATAATCTTTTACGGCGTACGGGCTGCCAAGCGTGCCTTTGCGGTTTTTCACACCGATCTCATGGATGGGCATCAGCCAAAGAATATCCACGCCCAGGTCTTTGAGCCGCGGCAAATGTGCTTCGGCTGCTTTGAATGTCCCTTCCTCGGTGAATTGACGGGTGTTGATCTGATAAATAACTGCGTTTTTGCTCCACTCCGGGTGGATGAGTTTCACTGCTGGAGTCAGTTGGTTTGTGGTTTTCATAGTGCTCTCTTATGTTAATAGGAGAGGCGACCTATTCAACGGCGTCCGTTTCACCTGACACACCGCGAAGGGCCGCCCCAGCCATGCTTTATTTTTTACTTAATGACGGCGCCGCTGCGGGCGGGAATGGTCACATTGTTTCCAGAAATAACAGGCTTTCCAAACAAGGTCTGTGGCTTTTTGCCGAGTGGCAGTTCCAATGTTTTTTCCTCTTCAGAAGCGTTGAAAGCAACAAAGATGGTCTCATTTTTGTAGGTTCTTGAATACGCCACAAGTTCCCCATCCGCGTGGATGCGATTGAAGTCGCCGCGCCTTAAGGCAGCCTGTTCTTTCCGCAGAGAGGTGCAGGCTTTTACATATTCAAGCAATTCTTTGTCTTGTTTGCTTTCATCCCACGGGAAAGACTTGCGGCAATCGGGGTCGTGTCCGCCATCCACACCAACTTCGTCGCCATAGTAAATGCAGGGCGCGCCAGGGATGGTGAACATGAATAACCAGGCAAGTTTCAAGGCGCTCTTATCTCCACTCACACAAGAAAGGAAGCGCGGCATATCGTGGCTATCCAATAAATTAAGTTGAGCGTAGGTGATATCTTCCGGGTAGAGATTCAAAATACGATCCACTTCATTGGCAAAATCATAGCCGTTGATCGGGCGAATATGATCTTTTATTCCGCCTGCCGCATGAACAACATGCCCGTTAATATTCTTTGCGCCAAAGAAATTAATTGAAATGGCAGTTACCAGATAGTTCATCACCGCATCAAACTGATCGCCTTGCAGCCAGCGTTGTGCCTCGTGCCATATCTCGCCGACAATATATGCTTCAGGGTTTACAGAACGCACACGGCGGCGAAACTCACGCCAGAATTCATCATCATTGATCTCGCCGGGCACATCCAACCGCCAACCGTCAATGCCCTGCTTTAACCAATACTCGGCAATATCAAAGATGTATTCGCGCACCACTGGGTTATCCGTATTGAATTTTGGGAGAGCGGGCAAGTTCCACCAGGCACGGTAGCCAATGGCAGTGAGGCTGTCTTCGTGCCTCAATGCGCTTTCTTCATTCTGTGTCGGAAAAGCCCCCCAGCGTTTTTTGCCATTCAATCTTTCTTCGTCAAAATGGAACCAGCCGCGGTATGGAGATGCTGAACCGGTTTCCAGCACATGGTTAAACTGCCAGAATCCACGGGATGCATGGTTGAACACACCATCCAATACCACGCGAATATTGCGCTTATGAGCTTCCTTGATCAACAACTTGAACGCATCATTCCCGCCAAGCAAAGGGTCTACATTGTAGTAATCATAAGTGTGATAACGGTGATTGCTGGCAGAAGAAAAGATGGGATTAAAGTAGATCGCGGTAATTCCCAATTCTTTCAAGTAATCAAGTTTTTCGATCACACCATAAAGATCGCCGCCTTTGAAACCATATGTGGTTGGCGCAGAGTCCCACGGCTCAAATGGTAAATTGCCGGCAGGGTTACGCGCGCTCTTTGCAAAGCGGTCAGGAAATATCTGGTAAAAGATCGCATCTTTTACCCAGCTTGGAGTTGACATGAATGTATGATCCTCGTTTATTTTGGATTTAATTTTAAGATGTACATCGCAAACGGAGGCAGACTCTCGAACGGCGTATATGCTTGGAATGCTTTGCCGCTTCCATCTGGACTGGTTGCCTGCTCGGCCCCAAAAACAGTCTCCACGCTGTAAGCGGATTCTGCCAAGCCTGCGCCGTCAAGCGCGATACTATAATCTGTGACGGCTTCCTCTGCAAGATTTGCCAGAATCAGAAAAGTTCCATTTTCGTCTGTGCGTATCGCCGCGTAGATGGATGGCTTGTTTGATTTTAACGGAATTAAGTCGCCTGTTTGCAGGGTGATGTGATTGTTACGCAATTGAATCAGAGCACGGTAATGTTCCAGTAGAGAGTCTGCGGTGCCTGTTTGTGCGGCAACATTGACGGTTTCAAAGTCTGTGCCAGGTGCGCGCCAGGGGCGGCCGGTGGTAAAGCCTGCGTTCGCTTCCGCACTCCATTGCATGGGCAAGCGAATGTTTTCATCCGGCTTCTTTCCTTGCATCCCGATCTCTTCGCCGTAGTAAATGAAGGGTGTTCCGGGGGAGGTGAGCAACAAGAAGGCGGCAAGTTTGGCTTTATTCACATCTCCATTCAATTGAGACATGACGCGGTTCTGATCGTGATTGGTCAGAAAGGTGGCGTATTCGTGGTCGGGAATCGCCTTGTCGCTTACTTTGAGCGTATTTGGCAAGGTGCCGGCTTTTCCAGTGTACGCCGCATCAATGAAACTGTTTGCCAGTTGAAAATTAAATGCGAGGTCAAATTGGTCATTTTTGACATAGGTAGCAATTGTATTCAGGCCATCACCGAATAGTTCACCAACGGTCATGGCTTCGGGGTCTACTGCTTTGTACGCTGGGTAGAATTCATTTTGGAACCATAGGTGTGTGGCTTGGGTGTTTTGCTGTACCGTGCCTTCTTCGATCAAATGCTTGGCGGCATCCAAACGAAAGCCATCCACGCCGACATCTGTCAGCCAAAAGGCGGCGATCTTATTCATTTCTTGAGTCACTTCGGGGTTGTTGTAATTCAAGTCAGGCATGAAAGCTTCAAAGATGCCGTAATAAAAGCCTGTGGTGGAAGAATGCCAAACGCGTTGCCCCCACGGGCCTTCATAGTTCAGGTCTGTTTCGCTCCAAATGTACCAGTCGCGGTAGGGTGAGTTCGGGTCTTTCTTTGCTTCTTTGAACCACGGGTGTTTGTCGGAGGTGTGGTTGATGACGAGGTCAAGGATGATGTTGATATCTCGCTTGTGTGCTTCGGTTACGAGATTTTTGAAATCATCCATCGTTCCGTATTGCGGATTGACATCGTAATAGTCTGTCACATCATATCCGTGATAAGAAGGGGATGGGAAGATGGGCATCAACCAGACTGCGGTGATGCCAAGTTCTTGAAGATAATCTAATTTTTGGGTGATGCCGTTGAAGTCACCAACACCGTCACCGTCACTGTCGTTGAAGGAGCGCACGAATATTTCGTAGAAGACGGCGTTGCTCCACCAAATTTCAGGCGTGGCTTCTGCCGAAGGTGTTGGAACAACTGTCGGCGCAGCGGGAGCGCAGGAAGGGATGAGCAGGATAAGCAGAAGGGTGAGAAATATTCGTTTGGTCATAAAATGCTTTAGATAAAAATATTCCCTTCCTTCTTAAGAAGGAAAGGAATATTGGTGGGTGAAAATATTTATCCTTTTACACTGCCAAGGGTTAGGCCGGAAATGAGCCACTTGGAGGAGTAAAGGAAGAGTGCCATGACGGGGATGGCGATGAGAACGGAGGCGGCGGCAAATTGACCCCACGAAACGGTGAATTGCTGCGCGAAGGTAAAGATGCCGAGCGGCCAGGTGAAGATCTCGTTCTTTTGCAATACCACACGTGCCACAAGGTATTCGCTCCACCCGCCCATGAAGGAGAAGAGGAAGGCGATGGCGAGGGCGGGCGTGGAAAGGGGCAGGATGATGTTGGTGAACACGGTGAAGCGGCTGGCTCCGTCGATGAGGGCGGCTTCTTCGAGGTCAACGGGGATGGTGTCGTAATAGCCTTTGAGGGTCCAGATGGTGAGTGGCACAGAGGTCACTGCGTAGGCGATGATGAGACCCAGCGAAGTGTTGATCATTTTTAGCTTGGCGATCATGATGAAGAGCGGGAGCAGCAACATGCCTGCAGGGATCATCTGTGTTGTGAGCAGGAATACCAACCCTGCCGACCTGCCAGGGAATTTGAAACGGGAGAACGCGTACGCGCTGATGGCCGCGAGGATCACGCTAATGACGGAAGTGACCGCTACTACCGAGGCAGAGTTCCAGATCCAAAGGAAGAAATCGGATTGGCGATTTTTCTCCGGCGCACCGAACAACACTTCTTTGTAATTATCGAGGGTGGCGTTTTCTGGAATGATGCGCAGGTCTGTGGTGAGCAAGGTGTCGTTGGGGCGCAGAGAAATTGTCACCACGCGCAAAGCGGGGTATACGGCGATCACACAGGAGGCAATGAGTGTCGCGTGGATCAACAGGGTTTTGAAGGGGCTGTCACCGCGAGAGCGGAAGAAAAACCAGCGGAAAAAGCGGGAGATTGGATTTGTGGACATGAGATGCTCCTTATTCAGTTGCAGACTTAAGTCCACCGCTGACCCTGAGGTAAAAGAGGGTGAACAAGAATAGAATGGCAAAGATCACAAGCGCGAACATGGCCGTGAAGCCGTAGCGATAGAATTGGAAGGCAGCTTTATACATGGAAGAAACGAGAATATCCGTCTTCTCTTGCGGGCCGCCTTGTGTGATCAGGTAGATGATGTCGAATTTGTTGAAGGTCCACACTACGCCGAGGATGATTGCAGGGGTGAGTACCGGTCGAAGCAGGGGCAGGGTGATGTTGCGGAACTGCTGCCAACGGGTGGCGCCGTCAATTTCTGCGGCTTCGTAATATTCCTGTGAGATGCTTTGCAGACCACCCAAGATGATGACAGACATGAACGGAATGCCAAGCCAGATATTCGAGATCAGAACAGAGACAAAAGCCCAGAACGGGTCTTGTTTCCAGCTTACGGGGCCAACTGTGGATGCCAGCCAAGCAAAGGCATTGCCAATGCCGACAATATTTGCGGTATTCGCGCTGATACCAGCGAACCATGCTTGCAGGTTTCCCAGCAGAATATTGAACAAGCCATAGCGGCTGTCAAATTCGTTTCGCAATGCCATGGCTGCAATGGTGCCTGGAATTGCCCAAGGGATGACGAGCAGGGTGCGGTAGAGTCCTTTGAATGCCAGTTTTCGATTCAATAAAATGGCTAGTCCCATTCCGCCCAGAGTATGGAAGGTGACGTTGATACCTGTCCATAAAATGGTGCGCCAGAAGACTTCGAAGAATTTTGCGTCTTTTGCAACGCTGCCGGTGAATAGAGCTTTGAGATTTTCCCATCCATACACAAGTCCGTACTCGGCATTTTTAGTTGCTTGTGTGCCAAGGGATGCGTTTGAAAAGGCCAGTTTGATCTCGAAAAGGAAGGGGTAGATAATGAGGAAGAGCACGCCAATGAAGGCGGGAAGAATCAAGAGGTAAGCCAGTCCTACGCGGCTGTTTTTTGGCTTGCTGGTAAAGTGGATCACTGCATACAGAGCAAGAATGCCGAGGGAGACAATGATCCCTGCAATCATTTTTACGGAGTCTTTTGTTGCGATTTTTGCTTTTACAAGAGAGTCTTGCAGGTTGGCGAATGACTCCATGGGAGAATTCACCAATGTAGCTGTTGAGGATTCCCCTAATTTGATAAGGTCGGTTAGGTTGAAAAAGTAAATGATGATGACCAGAGTCAGGAGGCCAAGGATGGCTTGAATTGTTCTGGTAATGATAGCTGTGGCACGGCTGGTCGGTTGCCGAAAAAAGATTTGATAAAAATAAATCTCAATGATCGCAAGTCCACCCAAAATTCCAAATAGAAAACCGCCGATTTCTTTGAGACGTTCAGCGATGATCCCACTATTTAGTGTTATTCCACTGACAAAAGGGGTTATAAGTGCGGATAGAACAAAATAAATTGAGGCAATTACGGCGATCCATAGGATGGTTGGCAGGTTACGGCGAAGGAAGTTATCGTTTTCCATATTTAACCTCTATTATTTCCATAATAATAAGATGGGGAGCCGTGAAGCTCCCCATCTTATTTTATTTCACGAACAAGATTACGGTGCGGTGCCGAGGGTGGCTACGCAGGCGTCAGCAGCTTCTTGAGCTGCGGGGCCGGCATCAGCAGGAGTGATTGTTCCAGCCATAACACCTTCGAGGTTCGGGCGCCAGGCATCCCATGCGCAGCGCATTTCAGGAGCAGCAGGCTGTCCGCGACCAACAGCGAGGTCAGCCATGGAGCCGGCGAGGATTGGGTCGCTGGCAATGCTGGGGTCCTTCGCAATTTCGGTGTTGGAGGGCAGGCGCTTGAATTCATCGAGCCATTGCTTCTGAACTTCAGCGGAGGTCATGTAGGTGATGAACGCGGTGACAGCTTCCTGGCGGGCGGCGTCATCGAGGACGGCCTTGGAGACCATGAAGTACTTGCCAGCGGTCATTTCGGTGTAGGGGTTGCCGTTGATGGTGGGAACGGGGGCAACACCGAGGTTGTCACCAAGAGCGGTGGTGTAATCGCCGAGGGACCAGTCACCATTGATGATCATGGCGGCTTTGCCTTCCTTCATCAAGGTGTCAGCGCAAGCGTAATCGCATTCAGCGGGTACAACGCCATCGGTCTTGAGGGAAGCAACAAAGGTCAGGTAGTCAACGAAAGCCTGGTTGTCGAAGGAAGGCTGATCGTTTTCATCGAGAGGCCAACCACCGAAAGCGCCATAGAAACCAGCGCCCCAGAAGGGTTCATTGAGGTTGTAAGCAAAACCCTGAACATCACCAGCGGTGAGTTCCTTGGAAACGGTGATCAATTCTTCGAAGGTGGCAGGGGGTTCAGCGATCAAGGATTTGTTGTAGATCAGCATGAGGTGATTGCCATAGTTGTCAGGAACGCCCCAGAGGGTGCCAGCAACAACTGCAGGATCGAGAGAGCCGGGGAAGAACTGGCCGAGGAAGGCATCATCGAACAAAGCGCTTGCAGGAGCAATGATGTCGAGGGTGCTGAAAGGACCAGCGAAATCGTTCGGGACGCGGACCACATCAGGAGCGGCTTCAGCGAGGGAAGCGGTCTGGAACTGGTCACGGAGAGCTTCGTTCTCATAGTGAGTGCGCTCAACGGTGATGTTCGGGTTGGCAGCCTGGAAATCGGCGATCAAGCCGTCAATGAACACGTCAACATCTTCGCCTTCCTGTTCCCAGAAAGTAATGGTAATGGGTTCAGCAGCGGGAGCTTCGGTGGCAACAGGGGCTTCAGTAGCCTCGGCGGGAGCTTCAGTAGCTTCTACAGCAGGAGCTTCGGTAGCCGCAGGGGTACCGCAAGCAACAAGCACCATTGATGCAATGACCAATGCGCTTAATAGGACGAGCAAATTCTTTTTCATTCTCTTACTACTCCTTAGAAATTTTGAACAACAGGTTTATTTTGGAAGTGGGTAAAACAATTAGTTTCTAGCTGCGAACAAAACCACCTCCTTTCAAGAGGTTTATCGAATAGCTTCTTCAGTACTTGCATCAAAGATATGAATCTTGTCCATATCGAAAATGACATCAGTGGAAGCTCCAACACGAAGTTTGGAGCGCGGGTCTACACGGCCTACGAAGGAATTCTTTCCGCTGAGTAGATAAAGCAGGGTTTCGTTGCCCATCAATTCTGTTACATCAACTTTTGCAGAGATTTTTTCGCCATGTATATTTTGTGGAGCAAATTCAGGATCGTGGATATTCTCAGGGCGAATACCGAACACTACACTTCTTCCATCCATGCCTTTGTAAGGGGCTGCATGGGCGGCCGGAATTTGAATCTTGAAATCACCTGTGTCTACAGAAACTTTATCTCCCGCAACAGATAATTTTGCAGGGAAGAAGTTCATGGCAGGTGAACCGATGAAGCCAGCCACAAATAGATTATTGGGAAGATCATACAGATTTTGGGGAGTATCCAATTGCTGTAAATTGCCTTTGTTGATCACAGCAATACGGCTTGCCATGGTCATGGCCTCGGTTTGATCGTGAGTCACATAAATGAAGGTGGTCTGCAAACGCTGGTGAAGTTTGCTGATCTCGGCGCGCATCTGCACGCGGAGCTTCGCATCCAGGTTCGAGAGAGGTTCGTCGAACAGGAATACTTTTGGTTCACGCACAATGGCGCGTCCTACTGCAACGCGTTGGCGTTGACCGCCGGAAAGCTGGCGGGGCTTGCGTTGAAGCAGGTCAGTAATGCCCAAGATTTCAGCAGCTTCATTCACGCGGCGTTTGATATCTTCCTTGGGGGTCTTGCGGAGCTTGAGGCCAAATGCCATGTTGTCGTACACAGAGAGGTGTGGGTACAACGCGTAGGACTGGAAGACCATGGCAATATCGCGGTCTTTCGGAGCTACATCGTTCACAACACGATCACCGATGATGATTTCACCATCTGTGATTTCTTCCAAGCCAGCGAGCAGACGCAGGGCAGTTGTTTTGCCGCAGCCTGATGGTCCAACCAGCACCAGGAACTCTTTATCTTTCACTTCGATATTGAGGTTCTTGATGATCGTTAGATCTCCGAACTTTTTTACAATGTTTTTGTATGTAACACTTGCCATGATAATCCTCCAGTCGTAAGAATATAGTGATGTTATTATAACCACAAGCTGAAAAATGACCTATGATTTTTGAAAACCAGTTAGTTGTGTCGGGAAACTAATCCCTCTTTTTTAGAGAGAAATAGACTTTTTTTGGTTTGCAGAATCGATCAACCCCAGGATCGTGGCAATATTCCCCCGGCTGTCTGCCAATGAGATTCTTGAAGGCTTGTTCATAAGAACTGCATCACACATATCTTCCACCTCTCCAATGTATAGTTCGGTGCCTGAAATTTTTATCTTTTCTTCGGCATTGCCGCGCACTAGAATCAATTCATTTTTTACTTGAGGCTTGAATGGTGCAGAGATTTTGAGAACTGCTTCGCTTCCAACAATCTCCATATAAGAACGGGAAGGAGATTTGAATCCCGAATCGAATTGCGCGTGGATTCCATTTGCAAAACGCATCTGGCCGATGAAGGATTCTTCGCTTCCTCCTACACCCTCAACCTGCCAGCCAAAAACTTCAACAGGTTCCTCCCCGACGATCATCCGCGCAAAGCTGATGGGATAGCAGCCCACATCCCAAATACTGCCACCGCCCATTTCTTTTATGGAACGGAAATTCCCTTCACGAGTCAGCGTAAAAGTGAAAGCACCTTTGATAAGTTGTAACTTTCCAAGTGCGCCGCTATCGACAATTTCCTTTACTTTCAGGGTTTGCGCATGGTGAAGATACATAAATGCTTCAGCTAATACTTTTCCCGTTTCCTTTGCAACAGAGGTCATCTCATCTATTTCTGCAAGGGACAGGGCAATTGGTTTTTCGCACAGAACATGCTTGCCAGCGCGCAGAGCTTTGATCGTCCATTCTGCGTGCAGGTGATTTGGCAGGGAGTTGTAGACTACGTCAATCTCTGGGTCGGCAAGCATTGCTTCGTAACTTCCGTATGCACGTGGAATTTTCCAGTCTCGGGCATAAGCATCAGCGGAGGATTGGCTTCTCGAAGCAACGGCCAGCAATCGGGTCCGTTTTGAGGCGTTAAGGGGTTTGATCAACGCTTGGTTGATTTTTGCGGTGGAGAGAAGTCCCCAGTTAAGTTGTCTTTCCATTTTTTACTCCTTTTAATAATATTGAAACTGAGATGACCAACAGCGCTGTAAAAACGCCGATAAATGCGAAGCCTATTTTCAGGCCAAACAGATCGCTGGCCCATGCAATGATCCACGGCCCAAGCAGGCCGCCAATTCCGGCGAATGTGAATAGAACGCCTAAAATAGTGTTCGTATTTTCCTTCAAATCCTCTGAGACGGCAGCGGTGAAGGTTGGGAAGATGATCGAAAAGAAAAAGCCGGTAATTGGGAAGAATATGGAAAGGGTGGTGAATGTACCCAGCGAAACGCAGATCAAACTGGCTATGGATGCAAAAAGGATGGAGCGCAAATAGCCCAGGCGATGTACGATGAATCCTCCAACAAGACGGCCCAGTGTGAGCAAGCCAAAAAAGAGAGATAGGCTCTGGTTGCTGGCGAGTATGCTCTGGCTGCGTGTATCCTGAAGAAAAGTTACCAGCCATGAGCCGACCCCGATCTCGGCGGCTACATAAAATGCTATGGCGGCATAGAACCAGGGGAGAATTCCTTTGAAGGCAAAGTTGGGAATATTTTTGAAGTCGATGCTGTTGTTTTGCGCTTGTGATTTTGGAAATTGAAGAAATAAAAATAGCAGAACGAACAGGCCAATTAATAGAATATCCCAGCGGTAAATGGCGCGCCACGAAACATCCAACCCTAAAAGCCAGCCAGCAAATAAAGGCGCGATCAGCGACCCTACCCCGTGCAATACAGCCATGAGATTAAGATACAACCCTGTTTTTTCGGGGTGTATCTGCACAATTGTGGCATTTGCCCCCAATTCGATTGCTCCCAGCCCAAGACCTACAGAAAAAAGGGATATGGTTAAGACCATTGTGTTGCTAAATGTGCTGTACCCTGCAACTCCTGCGGCGAGCAACCCGCCAGCAAGAATCAGGATTACTCTTAACCCAAACCGGTCTGCGAGAATCCCCGCAAGTAACGAGGTGATGACAAAACCAAAATATTCCCCGAAAAAAATATTTCCACTGGTGCCGTAGTCAATATTCAACTCGTGGATCATGGAGGGGAGGGTGGGACCTTTTAAGTTGTCTGTAAACCCGAACACAAAAAAGGACAGAAAACAGGCCGCGGTGACAAGAAAAACAGTTGTTTTTAAAGGTTGATTTTTCATGAGCGGATTGTACTTTATAAAAAAAGATGAGCTTGATAAGGCTCATCTTTTGATTAGAACTTTAGAGAATGCAATTGCCTACTTTTCTTTGCGCAGCGGGAGGGATAGGATGTTATCTGCCACAATTGCAATCGCACCGATCAAGCTCGCATCTGGCCCGAAGGGAGATAAAAGCACCTCGACTTGTTGATCAATTTCCGGCATGGAGTGACGCGTCATTGTTTCCTTGATGGAGGGCAAAAGATATTCACCTGCTACGCTGAGTGGTCCGCCAAGGATGATCTTTTCAGGATTGAAAATGTTGATGAGGCCTGCAAATCCCTGACCCATCGCATGACCTGCCTCGGCAAATGAATCAATCGCTTCTCTGTCGCCGGCATCTGCGGCTTGTTTAATGAGGGAAATGGTTAAAGGCGAGTTTTGTTCTGCCATGAGTTTGGGAATAATGCTGGTGCGTTTCACTTCAAGTCGGGCTTGTACGCGTTGGATGATGGAGTATTGATTTGCATAGGTTTCCCAACATCCGCGATTGCCGCAATGACAAACTGTGGAAGTCGGCTCTGCCATAATAGGGGAATGTCCGATCTCACCGGCGTAACCATTTTTTCCGCGATATAACTTTCCATTTAAAAATAATCCACCGCCAATGCCTACGCCTGCAAACACAAAAAGAAAATCTTGAGATTGACGCGCCGTTCCAAATAAGTGTTCGGCAGTGGCTGCGGCGTTCGCATCGTTTTCGATGAACACATTGAGTTTGGTTTGTTCCGAAAAGATTTTTCCGAAAGGAACATTGCGCCAATGCAGGTTTGGTGCAAAGATCAACATCTTTTCTTTTAGGTCAACAGTCCCCGGTGTGGCGAGACCCAACCCTAAAATTTTTGAATTCTTCTTTTTCCCAGTGCTCATTGCTTCTTTTACAATGCGCACGGTTTGGTCGATCATTTTTTGTTGACCTTCGTTCGGGTTGGCATCTTCACGCCTGCGCCAGGTGATGTTGCCCATAAAATCAGTAACTGCTACAGAGACAAAGTCTACGCCGAGCTCTACGCCAATGATCAACCCTGCATTCGAGTTGATCTCAAGCATGGTTGCAGGCCGGCCTGCGCCAATGGAATTACTGCCAGTTTCATGGACAAGATTATGTGCGATCAATTCATCCACCAGGCTTGAAACTGTGGATTTGTTCAATCCGGTGATCGAAGCCAACTGTGCGCGTGAAATCGGTGCCTTGCTATGGATCAACCGCAGCACCGATGAAAGATTATTTTCGCGAATGAAAGTTTGGTCTGTTATATAGTTTGACATAAGCAATTAGTATGATGACACAACAAATTTATTATATCTATGGAAAATGATTTGTCAACATAAAGACAAACAGACTCTCGCTTCATTCCAAGCTGGAGCCTGTTTGCCATTAAATTGCATGTGCTACGTTTGAAATTCTCTACTTACGCCAGCGACACACCGATCAACTTGCCAACACCAAAAGTGAGCGCCGCGGCAGCGAGGCCAACCAATACCTGCCTCATGCCTGAGAACATTACTCCCCGTCCAGTCATCAATGTGATGGCTGCGCCGATGATGAACAACCCAACTCCGCTGATCGCAAGGCTTAAATAGATCGCTGTTGCACCTGTCCAGAAGAAGAATGGAAAGATGGGGAATATTGCTCCAACTGCAAACAGAATGAACGAAGTGAATGCTGCTTCATACGCAGAACCGCCTAATTCTTCTGGGTCAATGCCAAGTTCTTCGCGTGCAAGCGTATCCAAGATGCTTCCTTTGTCAGCCATCATGTGAGAAGCGAGTTCGCGGGCACGCTCTTCGGGCAATCCCTTGGATTGGTAGATCAAGGCGAGTTCTTCCAATTCTTCTTCAGGGCTTTCCGCAATTTCTTCTGCTTCAATTTTTATCTGGTTTTCATATAACTCGCGTGAGCTTTGTACTGACAGCCACTCGCCCAACGCCATAGACCCTGCTCCAGCAAGCAGGCCAGCCAACCCTGCGATAAGAACGTCGCTGTTCGAGTTGGTTGCGCCAGCCACACCCATCACCAAACTCAAAATAGATACGAGCCCGTCATTTGCTCCAAGCACTGCAGCACGCAGCGCATTGCCGCCGCTCGCACGGTGGCGCCCCTCAAGCTGTGCCACAGATGCGCCTGGCAATCCTGCTGAAGATTTTGAGGCCATCGAGAGCAAGCGCGCATGGGATTTTTCGTCTTTTGCGAATAATAGTGCTTCCTCTTCAGGCTGGCCATCGTATGCCTGGCTGTCTGCATTTTCATTTCCTGTGATGGTTGGCAGCACGAATTGCGGGCCAAATCTCTTTGCAAGCCAGATCATCACTTTTGCTCGCCAACTTGGGGTGCGTGGCGGAATGTTGGCTTTTAACTCGCCAAGCTTCTTTTCCCAAAGAGCGGCATGTTTTTCTTCACTGGCAGCCAGACGTGTATAAATTTCTTTCATCTGCGGCTGTGCCTCGGTCTGAGCAAGCACATGGTATAGCGCCGCGCCGTCAATTTCTTTTTGGCGGTTATTTAAATATCTTTCCACATCTTTGTTGGACATAAGACACTCCCGTAATAAAAAGGGCAGAGAATTTTTTCTCTGCCCTGATTGAGACTACTTGATTTTCAAGGCTTCCCAGCCTGCGTATTTTGCTTCCGTTCCCAGCTCAGCTTCGATGCGAAGGAGTTGGTTGTATTTCGCAACTCTGTCAGAGCGGGCGGGGGCGCCGGTCTTGATCTGGCCGGTGTTGAGAGCAACCGCGAGATCTGCGATGGTAGCGTCTTCTGTTTCACCGGAGCGGTGAGAGGTGACGGCTCTCCAGCCTGCGCGCTGGCACAGGTCAACGGCTTCGATGGTCTCGCTCAAGGAACCGATCTGGTTCACTTTGACGAGCAAAGCGTTGGCGGCATTTTCTGCAATCGCCTTGCGGACGCGCTCAGGGTTGGTCACCAAAAGATCATCACCAACGATCTGGCATTTGTCACCCACGGTCTTGATCATCAACTTCCACGCATCCCAGTCATCCTGAGCGAGGCCGTCTTCGATGGAAACGATGGGATAATCTTTGACCCACTTGGCCCAGAATTCAACCATCTGTTCGCCGGTCAATTCTTTGCCTTCCTTGCGCAGGTTGTACTTCTTGGTTTTCTCGTCATAGAGTTCAGAAGCGGCAGGGTCGAGCGCAATGGCTACTTCCTGTCCGCGGCCAGCTTTGAAGCCAGCTTTTTCAATGGAGGCGAGGATGAGTTCAATAGCTTCGTTGTTTGCCTTGAGAGCGGGAGCATAGCCACCTTCATCGCCTACGAGAGCACCGTAGCCTTTTTCCTTTAATACAGATTTCAAAGCGTGGTAGATTTCTGCACCCCAGCGCAGACCTTCAGAGAAGGAAGGAGCGCCGAAAGGCATCACCATGAATTCCTGCATATCGGTGCTCTGCCAGCTTGTGTGTGCGCCGCCGTTCATGATGTTCATCATTGGGACGGGGAGAACGTGCGCATACACGCCGCCGAGGTAGCGGTACAAAGGCATACCGAATGAATTTGCAGCAGCTTTGGCAACTGCAAGGCTGACGCCCAAAATTGCATTTGCGCCAAGCACAGATTTGTTGGCAGTTCCGTCCATGGCAAGCAGTTCTGCATCAATTGCTTTCTGCTCGGAGGCATCCCAGCCGAAGAGGGATTCTGCGATCACACCATTGACGTTTGCAACTGCCTTCGAAACGCCTTTGCCAAGGTAGCGTTTCTTGTCACCATCTCGCATTTCCAACGCTTCATGTTCGCCGGTGGATGCACCTGATGGAACCGCAGCGCGTCCCCATGCGCCGTCCATTAAAACCACTTCCACTTCTACTGTGGGGTTGCCGCGTGAGTCGAGAATCTCTAATGCGGAGATGCTTTCAATTGTTGTATCCATGTTAAACTCCTGGGGTTGTTATCTAAAGCTAGAGGAATATCTGGCTTTGAATATTTTTAAGCGTAAAGACCTTTTTTGTCCCTTGCTTGTTCCAAGTATAATCCCAACATTGGGAGATGTCATCTTGACAGAAGTCACTTTTTTTGACCCCCGCGATAAAACGCGATTTGTTTTTCATGCAACCCCGTTTCGGAAGTCTGCCATCTTTGTGATTCATTCGCTATTCAAACTGATCATGAATCTGCGCGTGGAAGGTGTGGAGAATTTTCCTTTGGATGGTGCCGTTGTTCTGGCCGCAAACCATGTCACCAATTTTGACGTGCTGCCCATGCAATTCAGTTTGCCGCGCCCCATCTTTTTCATGGGCAAGTCCAGCCTGTTCAAAATTCCGATCTTAGAAATTGCTTATCGTGAGTTGGGTGCGTTTCCAGTCAACCGCGGCGAGAAAGATGAATGGGCGCTTCGCCACGCTGCAAAAGTCCTTGCTCATGGACAAACTCTTGGCATGTTCCCTGAAGGGACACGCTCCAAAGGAAGGGGATTGGGCGTCGCGAAAACAGGTTCCGCGCGCCTCGCTCTGGATGCAGGCTGTCCCATCGTCCCCATGGCAGTGATCGGCACTGACAAATTTTTCAAACGCTTCCCATACCGTACCGATGTAACCATCCGCATTCTCCCGCCCATTTTGCCCAAACCCGGCGAAACCCCGCTCGCCCTCATGGACAGAGTCATGTTCGCCCTCGCAGATGGCCTTCCCAAAGACATGCGCGGAGTTTATGCCGAGGTACCAAAAGGGTTTGGGTAGAATTACTAGATTTGTCAAACCAAGGAAAAACTTACATGTACATCCCCAAACTTTACCGTGAAGAAGACCGTGAAAAGATCATCGAATTCCTGAAACAGAACAATTTCCCTGCCCTCGTTAGTCACGATGGAGAAAAACTGACTGCAACCCATTTGCCCGTGGAAATCATCGAAGGCGAAGCAGGCAGCCTCACAATTTTGGGGCACATGTCCCGTGCCAACTCGCAATGGAAGAGTTTTGGCGAACAGGAAGTTCTGCTTATCTTTCAGGGAGCGCACACCTACATCTCTCCGCGCTGGTATAACCATGTCAACGTGCCGACCTGGAATTACATGATGGTACATGTCTATGGAAGAGTGCGGCCCGTTGAAGGGGAGGAACTGCACTCGTTGTTGAGTCAACTGGTCGGGAAGCATGAGGCGGGTACTTCCTATCGCTTGGAAGATCTGCCAGAGGAATTTGTCCAAAAAGAGATGAAAGGCGTCTTCGGTTTCGCGCTGGATGTGACCAGAATTGATGCAGGCTACAAACTCAGCCAAAACCGAAATGACGAAGACCACGAGAACATCATCCACCAGTTGGAGAAGCGCGGTGATGAAAATTCGACCCATGTTGCAAAAGAAATGAGAGCAAAACGTCAGACCTTATCATAATTGTTTGTTTGAATACCCCGAACTTGACACAATGCACCCCATGTTCTAAAATAGTCTAACGATTCTTAAATCGACGCCTCCAATTTTTTTTGAGCGTTAAATTTCCCCAGGAGGGTTGGCTTGTCTAAAAACCGTACGCAACAAATGGTGGACCGCCTGCGTGAATTACAGGCTTCATCACCTGATATTGAAGCCTCCGCCGTGGTCAGTGTTGATGGCCTTAGCATCGCGTCTGCTCTTCCGCAAGGCGTGGAAGAAGACCGTGTTTCTGCCATGTCTGCTGCAATGCTTTCATTGGGTGAACGTATTGCAGGCGAGTTAGGACGTGGCTCTCTTGAACAGGTTTACATCAAGGGTTTAAAAGGGTACGTTGTGTTGATGTCAGTTGGTGAAGAAGCTGTTCTCACCGCCCTGGCACGCGAACAGGCCAAGCTTGGCCTGATCTTCCTTGATATGCGCCGCGCCGCCGAAGATCTGGCGAAGCTGATTTAGTGGAGTTTTTATGGCCCCCCTTCAAAAAAGTGGATTGTACTACCCGAATAAATTTGGATTGATCACCATCAAATCTCTTGAAGAAGTGATGGGAAAAAACGGTTTGAACGCCATCCTCAATCTTGGCGGCTTAAATCATTATGTTGAAAATTACCCACCTGACAACCTCGATAAAGGTTTTGATTTTTCCGAGCTTTCCGCTATTGGCTCTGCTCTTGAAGAAATGTATGGCCCCCGCGGCGGGCGTGGTTTAGCTCTTCGTGCCGGGCGCGCGACTTTTTCTGATGCGCTTCGAAATTTTGGAGCGTTGGCTGGTGCAGCGGATTTGGCATTTGTTGTCCTTCCGCTTCAATCCAAGCTGAGAATTGGTCTGCCAGCTTTCGCAAAAATATTTTCCCAACTGAGTGATCAACAAACGACAGTCGAAGAGAAAGATACCGAATGGGTATGGACCATCCACAAGTGCCCATGCTGTTGGGGTCGCACCGGTGCAGACAAACCCGTTTGCTTCATTTCCACAGGCTTGTTACAGGAAAGCCTAAAGTGGGTTTCTGGCGGTAACGAATTCCGAGTCAACGAATCCAAGTGCGTTGCAATTGGAGACAGTGTCTGCGAATTCATCGTACAAAAAGAACCGATTTCCTAACTGAAAAGAATCTGGCATGGCAGACACCAAGTCCAAAATACTCATCGTTGAAGACGATCTTGACGTGGCTGAAATGCTGAATGCGTATTTCCGCGTTCAGGGTTATGAAGTGTTTACAGTTAACTGGGGGGAAGACGGCGTTCGCTCTGCCCAGCAGGTTCATCCTGACCTTGTTATTCTCGATATCCGTTTGCCTGATATCGATGGGTATGAAGTAGCCCGCCGCTTGCGCGCCGACCGCCGCACTTCTGATATTCCAATTATTTTCCTCACCGAAAAACGTGACCGTTCCGATCGCCTTCAAGGGTTGGAACTTGGTGCAGATGATTACATCACCAAGCCCTTTGATGTTCAGGAATTACGCTTACGTGTCCGAAATGCGCTAAAGAGAGTTAGCCAGGGCTCATTGACAAACCCCGTTACAGGTCTACCTGAGGGCGCCCTTGTGGATGAAAAGCTCTCTGAAGTCATTGGGCAGGATGGTTTCGCCTTGTTATTTGTTATGCTCAGCAACATGGAGTTGTTCCGTGAAGCCTATGGGTTCGTTGCTTCAGATGATGTCTTGCGGGCGATCAGTTTGATGATCGTCAACACCATGCGCGAAGTCAGCCGCCCCGAGGATTTCCTCGGCCATTTAACCGGAACAGATTTTGTACTCGTTTTGCCTCCATCCAACCTTGCCGCATTAAGTGAAAAATTACAAACACGTCTCGATCAATCTATGGAGTATTTCTACCCGATCAAGGATCGTGAGCAAATTGCGAAGCATTCCAGCAAGTTAATGGCAAAAATCGTTGAAATTCCTTCGCTGAAAACAAAGTTTACCAATGTGGAACAAGTACGGGGAGAGTTGTTTCGCATTAAGAAGTAAAAGGATATTTCTTGCGTATTACAGTTGTAACACCTACATATAACGAAGCGGAGAACCTGCCTAAACTGGTCTCCGCTTTATTTTCGCTTCCACTGGATCTGCATGTCCTTGTTGTAGATGATAACAGCCCGGATGGAACTGGCGAAATTGCTGAAGAACTTGCAAAACAGTATCCAGGCCGGATCGATGTGCTTCATCGCCCGGGCAAAATGGGGCTCCGTTCTGCATATCTAAATGGTTTTCAAAAAATATTGGATGGCGAGACACAGGCCATTGTTCAGATGGATGCGGACTTTTCTCATGATCCTGCTGCACTTGTCCAGATGGCTGAATTGTTGAAAACAAAAGATGTTGTGCTGGGTTCCCGTTATACAGAAGGCGGCTCCGTAGACCAACAATGGCCACTCTGGAGAAAAAGCCTTTCCGCTTTTGGAAATTTTTACGCGAAAACGATTTTAGGGCTGCCATTACATGATGTGACTACCGGGTATCGAATGTGGCGCCGCGAAACATTGAATCAAATGCCTTTCGAGCGTATTCATTCAAATGGATATGTTTTTCTTGTGGAAATGGCTTACCTTGCACACTGCCTGGAATTCAAGATCGGCGAGTCTCCGATTTATTTTGCAGACCGCCGCTGGGGTAAATCTAAAATGTCGCTAAAGATCCAGGCAGAAGCTGCCATGCGTATTTGGCAAGTTTGGTGGAACTATCGCGATCTAAAAAAGGCTGGCCGGTTGGCAAGATTGTAGAATCCTGTTCAATCCCTACCCAAAACCACTACTCTCTGATAATATAACACTTGCACGCCGAACTACTGAAGTTAAACCCTCGGCTTTTCCCGTCGGGGGTTTTTGTGTGTATAAGCAAAATTTTGGAAGCCAATCCTGACAACAGGAACAAAATATTTTTACAAAGACTGTAGAAGTCTTTACTGGAAGAAGAAACCATGCAAATTGAAAGAACCGACCTCCGTAATATTGCCATTATTGCCCATGTAGATCATGGCAAAACCACCCTTGTGGATGAATTGTTGGGCCAATCGCACACATTTCGCGAGAACCAGCACGTGGAAGAACGTGTAATGGACTCGAATGATCTGGAGCGAGAACGCGGTATTACCATCCTTGCAAAGAATACCGCCATTACTCTTGTTGACCCTGTTACCAAATCCCCAATCAAGATCAACATTGTTGACACCCCCGGACATGCTGATTTTGGTGGTGAGGTTGAACGTGTGATGAACATGGTGGATGGTGTGTTGCTGCTTGTCGATGCGGCGGAGGGCCCCATGCCCCAAACCCGCTTTGTATTAAAGAAGGCTCTTTCGATGGGACACAAGGCCATTGTGGTTATCAATAAAGTTGACCGCAAAGATGCTGAGCCTGCCCGCGTTCTCAACGAAACATTTGACTTGTTTATTGAACTTGGCGCCACAGAAGAGCAGGCGGATTTCCCGGTTATCTATGCTCAAGCTACGGCAGGAAAGGCCGGCCTTACGCCTGATCTCAGCCCTAATTTGCAGCCCATGTTTGATGTCATCCTTAAACATGTCCCTGCTCCCAAAGTGGACCCTGATGCTCCTTTGCAAATGCTTATCACAGCGCTTGGTTATGATGATTATCGAGGCGTGACGGCTATTGGCCGTGTCTTTGCTGGAACCATCAAAGTTGGGCAGAAGATGACCCGCATGAAATTGGACGGTACCAATTCTCCTGAAACGGCACGCTACCTGTATACCTTCAAAGGTCTCAATAAAGTTGAGGTGGATGAGGTGACAGCCGGTGATATTGTCTCCCTCGCTGGGCTGGAAGGGATTGCCATTGGTGAAACGCTGGCAGATCCTGCCAATCCTGTTGCTTTGCCTACGATCAAAGTAGAAGAGCCAACCGTCCGCATGACATTTGGGGTGAACACATCTCCATTTACTGGAAAAGAAGGAAAATGGGGAACTTCACGAAAATTGCGTGAACGTCTATTTGAAGAACTTCGCACCAATGTATCTTTGCGTGTGGAAGAAACTGAATCGGCTGAGAACTTCCTTGTCTCAGGCCGTGGCGAATTGCATTTGGGTATTCTTATTGAAACGATGCGTCGCGAGGGATATGAGTTTCAGGTTTCACGCCCAGAAGTTATTTATCACAAAGCGGACGATGGCGTTTTGCTTGAGCCATACGAAGAAGTGCATGTTGAAACCAGCAATGAAACCGTCGGCGTTGTCGTGGAAATGCTTGGCAGCAGACGCGGTAAAATGACAGAGATGCATGATGCAGGTCAGGGCATGACGCGCATTGTTTACATTGTACCGACTCGCGGCTTGCTCGGCTTCCGCTATCAATTCCTCACCTCAACACGCGGCGAAGGCGTTATGCACACCATTTTCCGCGGCTATGATGAAATGGCTGGCCCGATGGCTTCTCGCCCACGTGGTTCGATCGTTGCCTGGGAAGCAGGTACAACGACCGCATATTCACTCAAGAGCGCAGAAGAACGCGGTATCTTATTTGTTGGCCCCGGCGTAAGTGTGTACGAAGGCATGGTGGTCGGTGAAAATGCACGTGGACAGGATATTCCGATCAACGTTTGTAAGAAGAAGCATCTTACCAACATGCGTGCATCTGGTGGTGATATGGAAATCCGCCTCACCCCGCCTCGTTCCATGAGCTTGGATGAAGCGATCGAATACCTTTCCGATGATGAACTATTGGAAGTAACCCCTGAAAGTTATCGTATCCGCAAGCGCATCCTTTCCACCGATGAACGCGGCAAGCAAACGAAAAAAGTGAAAGAGCAGATGGGCGAAGCGTAAGTCTGAAATTCAAAAAGCCTCACATCCAATGTGAGGCTTTTTTGTTGCCACTTAAAAAATTTAGCAGCTTAAGGTGATCGTTTTGCTATTGTTTGAACCTGCCGCATTAAATACCACAATGCTGTACCCAACACTTTGCCCAGCCATCAACTTGATCGTTTCTTTGAACTCTGTGTTGTTTGCAGTCAGCTCGGCGGCCAGCTCGTCATTGCGAATGACACGATAGCCCGTTTCACCATCTTGATCTGCCCATCGGATGGTGACAGCAGCTTCGTTTTTTATGTAATCACAGGAAATATCCCATTTTTGCAAACTCACTGCATCTGGTGCGCCGCCTTGCGGAGTTGCCGGCGCGGTGACTGTTGGCACCGTGGCATAGCTTCCGGCGGGTGTGGCGAATTCGCCGGATACCCAACAATTGCCAGCAGAGGTGGATACGACCCAATAATTGGGGGAATAGAAGCCGATGATCTCAACCGAGGTGTTAGGGAGGATTTGAGTCACTCGTTCATAATTTACGCCCGGGCCTGTTCGGCAATTTGTTACATCTCCCACGCTGATCATTGGTTTTGAATATGTGGGTGTTTCTGTAATTTTGTTGGCCACGGTGGGGCTTGCAAGCGGCTGCTGTGTATTGGACGATGAATCGATTGCGGCTTGCACGGTGAGTGCGGCGGCTGTTGCAACTTGTGGGTCCGGTGCGCCTGAGGATGGCAGGTTGCAGGAGGAAAGTACGATTCCTGCTGCAAGTGCCAGACCAAGGAATTTTTTCATGATGTTTCTCCGATAATGGGTCTTGTTGATGCTGAGAAAGTCAATGTTTGCAGATAGATGAGGCGTAAGCCTATGTTGATGGTTTGAATCAATTGAAGGGTAGAAAGAGGCGCGTTGCTCTTAATCGTATTAAAGTGAAAACTGAAATTCGTTCTTTATAGGAGGGTTTCTGGTTTGAGTGAAAAGAAGAGTTCCAACAGTTTTGGGTCGAAAAAACGCTCGTCTTGTTTCATAATTCCCAGCGCTTTTTCGGGTGTGTAAGCAGGGCGATACCCTCTTGGACTTGTGAGGGCATCGTAGGTGTCTACAATTCTTAGGATGCGGGCTTCGATGGGGATGTTTTCCCCTTTGATCTTGTTGGGATAGCCGGAGCCATCATAGTTTTCATGATGATTTAAAATTGCCAAGTGAATGGCAGGGTCAAGACCTAAAGTTTCGATCAGTTTTGAGCCAAGGATTGGGTGCTGCTGGATGGTTAAGCGTTCAGTTTCAGTGTAGCGGCCATGTTTGTTGAGAACGTAATCGCTGATGGCTACTTTGCCGATGTCGTGAATTTTTGCTGCAAACTCCAAAATTTCCAGTTGGTTATCGGGCAG
>CAZHOX010000022.1:25930-28037 GCA_964534345.1 uncultured Anaerolinea sp. | reverse complement strand
TCAATTACTACATTTCCGTTGCCAAAGGCGAATCCTTTCGCGAGCGGTTTGTGGAAATGGCCGGCCTAAGTTTGAGCGTGGCAGCCTTCTCATTTGTGATCGGCTACTTCATCCGTCAGTGGCTTGGGATTGAAATTTAATTTTCCCTAAGTACATTGCACTTTATTGAGGCAACATGAAAATATTAACGGTAGATATTGGCACAGGCACACAGGATATCTTTCTTTACGATTCGAATCTCGACATCGAGAACGGATTCAAACTCGTTTTGCCATCCCCCACCATGATGATTCATCGGCGTCTCAAGCAGTCGCTTCCTTCCCGCCGCCCGATCCTGTTGACTGGACATCAAATGGGGGGCGGCCCCTCAGCATGGGCGATCGAAGAATATGCGCGCGCGGGAATCCCAGTGTATATGACTCCCTCGGCGGCAACAACGCTGAATGATGAACTGGACAAAGTGGAAGCGCTGGGGATAAAGATCGTCTCGGAAGATGAGGTTGAAAGTCTTAGGTTGAAGGTTGAAAGCCTTGAATTGAAAGATTTCGATTTTGAATTGATATCCAAAACCTTCCATGACTATGGCGTTTCGTTGAACGATTTGGAAGCAATTGCCGTTGCGGTCTTTGACCACGGCAATGCACCTGCGGGGGTTTCAGACAGGCAGTTTCGTTTTGATTATTTGGACGAGCGAATTCGAGAGAAAAATTCTCTTACTTCTTTCGCCTTCCTTTCTTCTGACATCCCCCAAATTATGACCCGCCTGCAATCCGTTGCGGACTCAGCGCAGAATCTACCCTGCCCATTGGTGGTGATGGACACGGCTCCTGCCGCAGTCCTCGGCGCGAACTTCGACCCGACCGTGACTACGCGCAAGCAAAAAATCGTTTGCAATGTGGGCAACTTCCATACATTGGCGTTTCGGTTGGGTGAAAAGGGAATCGAGGGAGTCTTTGAACATCACACGGGCGAGATCGATCTGCCGAAACTTGAGTCATTGATTCGAAGATTGGCGGATGGTTCGTTGAAACATGAAGACGTGTTCGATGATATGGGTCATGGAGCGTTGATGTATTCGCAGGATGTGTTTGAGTTTGGAAAAGATGATTTCGACGTGGTGGTGACAGGGCCGAGACGGAGCATGTTTGCCCTCACCCCTGCCCTCTCCCGCAAGGAGAGGGAGCATCTTCGCCCGTATTTCGCTACTCCCTTCGGTGACATGATGATCGCGGGATGTTTTGGTCTGCTGGCGGCTACAGCGGAGATTCTGCCAAACGTGACTGAATCAGTTGTCGGGTCGTTAAGAGGCGTGCGCGGGCGTGGAGTTGCTCCGTGGGATGGATAATCCTGACAAAAATCAATGATAAAAAGGACAGAGACATCTGTCCTTTTTATTTTACAGGCTGTACAATTGGATTTATCGCAGTCTAAAATTCCAGAAAGGAGTGCAAATGACTGAACAGATACAGGGATGTGCGCGAGTCACTGGCACCGTCACAAGTGATAAGCCAAACGAGCAAGCATCCAAACCGATGGATGATAAAAAGGAGATGACAATGACAGCACGAGTTGGACAAAAAGCCCCAGATTTTACTGCACCCGCATATTACAAAGGCGGTTTCGCTCCTGTTAAACTTTCCGATTTTGCCGGGAAGTGGGTTTTGTTATGCTTTTACCCAGGTGATTTCACCTTTGTCTGAGCGACTGAAGTATCGGCGGTCGCCGATCAATACAGCAAGTTGCAGGAATTGGGTGTGGAAGTGATTTCGGTAAGTGTTGATAGTCACTTCGTCCACAAGATGTGGAATGACTATGAATTAACGAAGATGGTGGATGGAGGAATCCCCTTCCACATGGCATCTGACCAGGCTGGGAATGTGGGGCGTGCCTATGGTGTGTGGGATGAGAATCAAGGAATCGAATTGCGTGGGCGCTTCATCATTGACCCTGATGGAATTATCCAAGCGATGGAAGTGATGACGCCGCCTGTAGGCCGCAAACTTGCGGAGACCATCCGTCAGGTGCAGGCTTTCCAGCATGTGCGTGCAAGCAAAGGAACAGAAGCGACTCCCGCTGGCTGGGAACCGGGTCAATTAGTTTTGAAGCC
>CAZHOX010000022.1:0-25830 GCA_964534345.1 uncultured Anaerolinea sp. | reverse complement strand
CCTTTTGCAACATAGTCCTCAAACTGTATCCCAAAGTTATACTCCCTGCTGTAATGTAGTCCGTGCAGATAGATGACATAACCTATATCGCCAGGCTGCAACTCGGTGCGGATGGAAATATTATTGAGAGCAATTTTGTTGTTCATGGTGCCAATCATATCACCCGCTCATAAAGAAACAGACAATCCCATTCCGCGTTATTGGTACGTATATCCCATAGCCTATAAAAAGAGACACCATATAATTCTTATTTATGTTCAAATATATTGCGCGGGTTGCCGCGATCATCTTTTTTCTGCTCGGCCTGATTGGAACTGTCTACATAGTTAGAATCCTTTATGGTGCATATACACAGTCGGATATGCAAAAAAAGTGGATTCAAATCCCTACTCCAGATGAAACACTGGTTACATTGAAAGTAGACAACGCGGGGGAAATCCTTGCAGAAGGTGCGGATGGTGGGGTGTATCAATTCTCGCTAGACCCTATTCCAGCCTGGGTTAATGTGAAAGATATAGAAAAAGTATATATAGATCCAACATATAACTATACAGACCGACCATGCAAACCAATAACAAATAGCGCCTACCAACCTGAGCCAATGTCAAACAAGGTCAAGATCCAGGCCAGCATAGATTGTGGGTTTTCAGAGCAGGCAATCTACTATCACGTAGATCTGCTTGAGAATGGCGAGACATGGTATTCTAAAAAAACAAGTAATTCCTACGCAACCGTTGGGATGTTTGTGCTTGTTCCTATCGGTGTGATCATCGATATTGCGCTTTATGTAACTGGCTTGTTCTTCTTCGCGCTGGATGTAATTCTCACGCTCAGAAAAAAATCAAATCAAGCCGCGTAATATAAAATAGATGAATCCCTGATAGCCCTGCCAGACTATTGACAACAGATAAAGATGGTGTATTCTGAAAGGAATAAATAAAGCGGCTGGCCCGTGTAACTCAGCGTACTCCTCGCAATGAAAAATATTCAGGACCAGAGTTTGCCTGATCCCTTGAACAAAAAAGCAGAATGGAGAGAAAAAATATGATCCGGAGGATTCACCCACTTGCCCTTTTAATGGCTATTGGCTTGATTCTTGTCTCATGCAGCATCCTCAACCCTGCAACTGAAGAACCTGCTAATCCTGCTGTCCTGCCTTTGGGTACGCCCAATGCCCAGCTTGTCATTATCCAACTGACCACACAAGCAGATGCATCGGTCTCATACAATACGGTTGGGCAGATCATCAATTTCAAACATGAGGTCAAGAATACTGGCACTGCGGGAGTTACCGGCACTGTCACCGTCACAGGTGCAGCCTCAACCTGCCCGGGTGTCAATACGGTTGGCAATATGGATGCCTCTTTGGACCCCAATGAGGCGCTTACATGCACCTCAGCCTATACCATCACACAAGCCGATCTTGATAAAGGTTCCGTCTCATTTATTACTACCGCCAACATTAACGGAATCAACTCTGCGCCCGTCAACACAACTGTTCCAGTTCTAAAACCCACCGTTCTATCGCTGACCACAACAGCAAACCCAACCACCTACGATCAAGCAGATCGGAAGATCGTCTTCACTTATGTCATCAAAAATATTGGCAATGCAAACCTTGGTCCCGCTCAGTTCACAATAAGCGACAGCCTGATAAGCACCGCCCCATTTAATTGTGGGGATGTAAACACGTCTCTTGCTCCGGCCGCAACTGTCACCTGTACTGCAACATACACCGTCTCCCAAGCAGATGCCGCTGCCGCGTCCATCACCAGCGTTGCCACAGCCTCCGGCGCAGGTTCAAGCCCATCACAAGCTACAAATACAACGATCACCAAAAGCGCGGTTGCCCAACCCAACCCCACAAACCTGGTCGCCGGCACGACCATCTCACACACCGTTATAGACGGCGATTGGCTATGGCAAATTGCCCGTTGCTACGGTGCAGACCCCACTAAAGTAGTTGAAGTTAATACACAGCTAGCCAACCCCGCTCAGATCAAGCCGGGCATGATCATCACAGTCCCCAATATTGGCAGCAATGGCACCATGTATGGTACGCCTTGTGTGGTGAAGCATACGGTTAAAGCTGGTGATACATGGAGTTCGGTTGCGCAACAATACAATGCAGACCCGACCATTCTGCAAATTGCCAACTCAAACACCCTCACCGTAGGCGACGAGATCAACATTCCGCGCAACTCGGCAGGCACACTAGGAAGCGCCACAAAAACCCTCACCCTTACCATTTCTGCAAGCCCAACTTCCTATGAACAGGTTGGACAGCAAATCACTTACACATACGTCATCAAGAACACCGGAACCACGACTCTCGGCCCCGATCAATTCAAAGTGACCGATGGCCTGATTAGCGCGGCGGCATTCAACTGTGGCAATGCAGGAACTACCCTCGCTTCAAACGCGACTGTGACCTGTACTGCCGCCCATGCCATTACCGAAGCTGAATTAAATGCCGCCACCATTACGAACCTTGCCACTGCTTCCGGCGGTGGAGTGGGGTCATCATCCCCAGCAAGTTTCACCATCAACAAAGGCATCAAGGCATTGACGCTGACCACAACGGCCAACCCCACAAACTACAACCAGGTCGGCCAGCAGGTTATCTTTACATACGTCATCAAAAATAGTGGCACGGGTAATTTAGGTCCGGCCCAATTCACAATCAACGACAGTCTTATTAGTCCCACTGCTTTTAATTGTGGTGATGCAAATGTAAGCCTGGCTCCCAATGCGACATTTACTTGCAGCGCAGCGTACACTGTCAAACAGGAAGACTTGGGCGTTGCATCCCTCACGAATGCAGCAACCGTCACGGGTGCGGGTGTCGGGCCGTCAGCTCCTGCTAGTGCCACAGTCACAAAACAGTAAAAATAACTAAACAACTTCTCGTATTCAAAAAGCAGCAGATGATGTCGTCTGCTGCTTTCCTATTTAATTGCAATGATGCCCATGCAGCGGAGATGTAGAATTACACTAACAGAATGGAAAAATCCTTTTCGTGGGCAATCAGGCCAAAGTTAAGTAAGAGCGTCTCATTAAGTTGCAGGATACTTGCTGATGAGTTGTAATCAAAAGGGGAATATTGTATATTAATTGTAACTAGTCCGAATTTTTCAGAATTTGTTCCCAAGCGAGTTTATTTGTATCACATCAAAAAGAGGATGCCATGACGATAAAAAGAATGTTTCAAATTATGGTAGCGATCGCAATTCTATGCACATCCTTCGCCTCAACCGGCGGCGCGGCAGCCTGGTCTGGCTGCCCTGGGCAGATCGTTGTCCAATGGGGTGATACGATGAGCAGCATTGCCACAGCGTGCGGCACCACCGTGGAGGCCATCCTCGCTGTCAACCCGGGCATTGATTGGTGGGTGTACGCAGGTCAAATTTTAAATATTCCCACTGGTGGTTCATACACTCCGCCAGTTGTCTACTACCCCACTTACAGCACTTACATTGTCCAATGGGGAGATACGCTTGGGAAAATAGCAGCAAGCCTGGGATTAAGCGTGAACGATATTCTGGCCGTCAACCCGCAGATATGGAATCCAAGCCTTATCTATACAGGGCAGGTGATTAACCTTCCCACCTACGTTAGCGCTCCGCCGCCACCAGTTGTAAACTACCCTCCGCCTCCTCCAGTGAATTACCCGCCTGTTGATTATTCCCAGTATTCAACCCTCGCCATCTCCTATAAAAATGGGATGATCGTTCGCAGCGGCCCGGGCAATGAATACAAAATGATCAACTCCGCGCTCTACAAAACCGAATGGAAGTATTCGATCTACACCCGCACTTTCGATGCAAAAGGACAGCTTTGGGTACAGGTTTATTTTCCACAAACTTCAAAAGGCTACACATCTGGCTGGATGCTTGTGAAGGATCATTTAGGAAATTATTTCACCAATCCACAGATTGATCCGTAACCAAATGAAATAGATTTTGTAGTTTACAAGACACGCCCCAACGATCGTTGGGGCGTGTCTTAAGTAGGGCGTATAATTCTCAGTACCTGAGTCAATTTGGAATATTGGCAAACCCAGATCACCAACTTAAAAGGATTACATATCATGTCTACTTCCCTCCCACGATCCAAAGTCAAAAAGAATCAAACCTGGAATTCTGAAAGTGTATTCGCTTCACCAACAGATTTTGATGCCGCAGTGAAACAACTTGTTGAGAGCCTGCCAAACATAAAAAAATATCAAGGGCAACTCTCCGAAGGCCCTACCACCTTCACCAATGCCATGAATGTGCTTGATGAAATTTCAAAACTTGCCGCCAAAGTACAAGTATTCGCAACCATGTCCAGCGCGGTGGACACATCCGATCAATTGGGTGCAGCTATGAATGGCAAAGCCATGAGCGCGCTGGCACAGGCTGGCGCGGCTACATCCTTCATTGACCCGGAGCTGCTTGCCATTGGTGAAACCACACTACGCCAGTGGGTCAATGATGACCCGCGTATGAAGAAATTTGAAGCGTATTTCAATGACCTTTTCCGCAAGCAGGCGCATGTCCGCAATGCGGAAGTGGAGGAATTGCTAGGCGCATTGCGCGACCCGTTCATGGCAGTGCGCACCACCACGAACATGCTCGCCAATGCAGATTTCCAATTCAAACCTGCGAAGGATAGCAAAGGCAAAAAGGTGGACTTAACCCAAAGCACTTTCGATGCCATCCTCAACACATCTGACCGCAAGGCACGCCAAACCGCATGGGAAAACTACAACGACAAGTATCTTGAATATAAAAACACCCTTGCAGGAAATCTGGCGGTGTCCATCAAGCAGAATGTGTTCAACATGAAAGCCCGCAAGTTTAATTCATCGCTCGAATCCACGCTGTTCAATGGAAATGTCCCCGTGGAGATGTTCCACAACCTGCTGGATATTTTCAAAAAGAATCTACCCCTCTGGCACAAGTATTGGAGAATTCGCCGCAAGGCATTGGGCGTGAAAACGCTAAATCCGTATGATGTATGGGCGCCGCTCACCACCAAGAAGCACAAAGTCCCATTTGAAAAAGCGGTGGAATGGATCTGCGATGGTCTCGCCCCGATGGGCGATGAATACGTGGAAACCATGCGCAAGGGATGCCTCGAAGACCGCTGGGTGGATTGGGCTCCCAATGCTGGCAAGCGCCAGGGCGCATTCTCCACCCGTGTGCCAAGCGACACACATCCCTTCATTTTGATGAGCTATACAGACGATATCGGCAGCATGAGCACGCTTTCGCATGAACTCGGTCACTCCATGCACGCCTACTACGCCAGCCGTTCCCAGCCGATGTATTACTATTTGTATCCATCCATCATCGCAGAGACCGCCTCAAATTTTAATCAGGCAATGGCTCGCGCACACATGCTCAAAACCAACCCTGACAAATATTTCCAGATCGCCCTGCTCGAAGAGGCCATGGATAATTTCCACCGTTACTTCTTCATCATGCCAACCCTTGCCCGCTTTGAATTGGAAACCCATCAACGTATTGAAAAGGGACAGGCTCTCACTGCCGATTCCATGATCGAGCTGATGGCAGACCTTTTCAGTGAAGGCTACGGCGGCGAAATGAATCTGGATCGTGAGCGTGTTGGCATCACTTGGGCTACCTTCACCACGCATCTCTACATCGACTATTACACCTTCCAATATGCGATCGGCATCTCCGCAGCGAATGCCATTGCCAAACGAATTTTGGACGGCATACCCAATGCCGCACAGGATCACATCAATTTCCTCAAGGCGGGCTCATCTATGCCGCCAATGGATGTGTACAAAACCGCAGGCATCGACATGACCAGCACGAAGCCCATCGAAGATGCCTTTGAAGTTCTGGGCGACTATATTGACCGTCTGGGAGTTTTGACCGGCAAGTAAATTTCCCTGCAACTTTTCATCTCAACGACCTGTACAAAAGTTACAGGTCGTTTTATTTTCCAATTCTCATCTCAGGCGTCATTCACACAATGAAAAACTTTTACCTATCCATTCTTATTCTTGTAATCGCAACTCTGGCTTGCAGCAGCGGCGGAACACCCAGCATTCCACCTACACCGCAAAACTCTGCTTTCAACTCAAATAATACAGCGTATGGCTTTTATCCATCCCCGCCAGAGGTCAGCATTGAAAGTGTATTTGCCACTTTCAAAGGAATCAAAGAACACGGCAATTTTGTTCTCATTCAACAAAATACAGATTGGGAAAGTTTTGCAAAAGGCGTGGACGGCGAATCAAAGGCTCGTACCGACATCATCAATCAACTTACACTTGCAAGTCAAAACAACCTCGATCATGTCTTCGTTCTTGATGCCTTGAACGGACTCAATCGCCGCGAGTTTGCAAACCTTCCCACAGGTTGGGAAGCAAATTTTGCAACCCCAGAAATCCGCACAGCTCATAAAAATTTTGCCTTGTGGGTTGTACGCAATTTTCACCCGCGCTACCTCGGCATCGCCTCTGAGATCAACACCTACATGGATGCGCACCCCGAGGATGCACAAAATTTCATCAGCCTATACAATGAAATTTACGCGCTCGTCAAAGCCGAAGCGCCAGAAACACAAATCTTCGTCACCTTTCAATGGGACGACCTCAACAACATGTTCCCCCAACCAGAAGAAGGTAACCTAAAAAAATTCGAGGTCAAATGGGAACAGATCGAAGCGTTTGAACCTAATTTGGATATTTGGGCCATCTCAACCTACCCATACTTTGTTTTTCCCGCTAATGAAGAAATTCCCGCAGACTATTACTCCCCGCTTCTCAAACGGACCTCAAAACTGGTTGCTGTTGCTGAAGGTGGATTCTCCTCTGAGGCATTTGCTCAATTCAACAATACACCTGAAGATCAAGAGGCATATCTCAATGCCATTCACACTCAACTGGGACCACGGCTAGCATTCTGGGTCAACACCCTGCTCAGCGACTTGAATATTGAATCGTATGCAAAAGAAATGGGAAGCGCTGATGACGCAACCATGCTTGGTAACTTCGCCTACATTGGCTTTCAAAACTTTGATGGCTCCCCAAAACCCGCCCTGGAACTATGGGATTCGTTCCGCAAAAAATAAATATTAATGATCTCGAACAGGCATTTCCCCAAAAATATCCCGTGCCTTGAAAATATCCTTGCCAATCACAAAGACTCGGAAGCGTGGGTCAGCCCAGCCGCCGTACGGAATATCATTCCGGTATGATTCTATGCCGTGTTCTTTTAGCTTTTCAGCCAGAGCTTCTGCTTTTTCTTTTGACTTGAAATATCCTACCAAATGATCGTGGCGGATGCGAGTGGTCATATAGGTGAAAAAGAATTCGCAGGCTTCCTCTTCACTTTGGCTTTCGAAAATGGGGTCCTGATCCAAGCCGCGTTCCGTGTAGAACATGCGCCATATCCCATTTTGGTTTTCAAGGCAGAATACATCCGAGTCTCTGACGCCAATGGAATAATGAGCACGGCTGCATGCTTCTTCTTCCAATCTCTTTTCCAGTTCGTGAATGTTCATCGGCGCTCCTATGGACAGGCGTTGGCGATCTGCTCTTCCAACGTCACAGAATAGACATGGTAGCCTGATCCGTCACACGCGGCACGGAAATAATAAAAGGAAGATGTGGCTGGAAATGCCACAGCATTCAATGCCTCAATGCTTGGGTTGGAGATCGGGGCCGGGGGCAAGCCAACGGTTTGATATGTATTGAACGGCGAAGGTACCGCAAGGTCATCCAGTGAAAGCGGATTCTTCCACCAAGTACCTACATCCGTTTGATAGCCGAGGGCGTACTGGACTGTTGGGTCTGCGTCCAATTTCATGCCGATGGCAAGACGGTTGAGATAAACCGAAGCGATCTGCGGAGCTTCCTCGATATGGACCGCTTCACGCTCGACCACAGATGCAAGAGTCACCGCTTGAAAAATGCTCAATCCCTGATTTGCAAAGGCATTCTGCATGTCAGTGGTGAGGTGGGCGGTGAAGTTGCGGGCAATGACATCCATAGTCTGCTCTACGGTAGTCTCGCGTGGAAGAATGTAGGTATCTGGGTAGAAGAATCCTTCCATGGTGGTGGGAGATGCAAAGGCGAGGACTTGAGGAGGAGCGCTTGCAGCGGCGAAAAATGCTTCCGGTGTAAACTCCAAGCCCGAGGTTGAGAGAGAGGCGGCGATCTCTTCCATCCGCCAGCCGGGGAGGATCACGAGAGTTGCATCGGCGGGGGAAAATTTTTGCAAGGCTTGAGCAATGTCAATGATGGATTGAGCGGGGCTGATGCTGAAGTCGCCGGATTGGATGGTGGTGTCGATGCCGGTGTAGACGGCGTAATCATAAAATGCCTGCGCGTTGGAAATGAAGCCAGAGAGTTCAAGTCTGTTCGCGATGGAACTGACGGACTCGCCTTGTTCAACTTGAAACTGCTGTTCTGTGCCGCTTGTGTTGAAGGGAGTTTTTAGTTCATTGCCATACGACAACAAGCGCGCGGAATATTCGATACGATTCGAAATGGAAAGTTGACTTGCAGGCGGCCCATACAAAAGCGAAGCGCGTGCGGGAAAGTAATAGAGAAAAACAAAAATGCATGCAAATACTGCGATGGCGAAAAAGGCAAGTAAGATATAAAGTTGGTAACGACGCATGAAATTTTTTGATGTTCGATTTTGGGTTTGAGAGTTTCTATTCACGTTTTATTTTCACGACTCACGTTTAGACTCAAGATAGGATTGCAAAATAACGACGGCGGCAAAGACATCCTGATGGCCTGCACGTTTTTTGCGTGAGACTCCGAGTTCGATGCGCGCGCTGCGGGCAATTTGCGTGCTGAATGATTCGTCCCACATTTCGATGGGGATGTTCGTTTGATTTTTTAGCTCATCGGCAAAGCGACCTGCGCGGCGGCCAGCGGGGTTTGGGTTGCCATTTTCATCATACGATTGACCAACGACTATTAAACCAACGTTGTTCTGTGCGGCAATATCTGCAACTTGTGCAGCATCGATGGTACGTGAAATATGTTCCACCACTTTAACGGGGCTGGCAATGGTGGCGGTCTCATCGCTGATGGCAACGCCAATTCTTTTTTCACCGTGGTCTACGGCAAGGATTCTCATGTATTCTCCATGTGGATGTAAACCTGATTCACTTTACTTCAACGGAAATATTGAACGGGATCAGCGGCATCCACTTCCACCACGAGGGACTTATTGTGATCTGCGGGGTATCGCGTAATTCAAAAATATTTTTTAATTCATTCACAGCGCGGGCGGGGTCGTGCCCACGAATGGCAGAAAAGACCTGCATCGGGTCCACATCACGCAGTGAGACCTGACTGGCTTCCATTTCAAAATGCGTGCTGCCCGTAGAATCAGTGACAGGCTCAGTCAATGGATTGAAGGTCAATTCGCCAAACGGAGAGAATCCTTGCGGAATGGATACGTTTAGTGTGGAGACTGCAAGCTGATTTAAGTCATTGTGTGAAATGTAATTCGCAGAAAATTCAACCTGCATTTTCAACACAAGGGTATTGCCTGCCTGTCCTTCAGGTGGAGAAAATTCTTCTTGCAGTATTTCATTCACTTCAAGAGTATCCAATAACAGAAGGTCGTTCGTATTGATCTGAGTGCGCATCTGTGATTCAGCGGAGCGGCGTAAATTCTCCATCACTACTTCACGCAGTTCTGTGCGATCTTCTTCGGTTGCGCCTATCGTTTTTGTATCTGTGCCGCCTGAAACCAATTCAGGATTTGTCACCGTGGCAGAAAGCCCCAATAAACCTTCTACAATTGAAATTGCATTTGGCTCAGCGTTTCCTTGTGAGCCTGCTTCCAAGGCGTCTATCTTCACCTCGACAAACTCATCCACTCCACCAGGGAGAAGAGTATCGGTTAGGGTGATGTATCGAATCAAACCTGCTGTCGAGATGACCGTGCCCGCGGGAATTTCAACTTCGGTCTGTCCCAAATTTGAAAAACGCGCAATGCCTTTTGCTTTTGAATTTGGCAATGCAATTTCATGGGTCACGGCCAATGATTGCTCTGCTTCCACTGTGGTGGATATTTTCTGTGATGGGATATCTCCCGTTAATGAGATGGACTCATTCGATGGGCTGGCATTCACTGGAATGGTGATGGATTGAGTCTGCGATTCGGGATACAAAGTCACCGCCGCACGCGGGACGAAGATGCCTGCCACTACCAAAATGGCAGTTACCCCCGCTGTGAAAGTGAGCACTCGCCCAAGAAGAGACGTGCGCCAGGCTGGCTCTTTGGGGTAAACAGAGTCTCGCATTTCGCGCAGGTCGCGGCGTGGATTTTTTGGGATGCGCTGTGTTCGTGGAGCAGAATCAGGCCACTGGTCTTTTTGAGCGGCAGAGGTGGTTTTGAAAACAGGAATGCCAAGCGACTCTGCGTCTCGTCTCACGTTCATGCGGCGGGTGACCAAGCCGAGGTGCGCGCCGAGCGAATCCGCGTGACGCTGCAGGACTTTCAAGTCCAACAGGCGCAGGGTGACTTTCTCATACTTGGGCCACACCAGCAAAATGCGCGGCGTCTTCGCCCACGATAATTTATCGCGGACGGAGATGAGGTCATCGTGAGATTCGAGGGTGATGATTTTTGTTTTCAAATTCGTTCAACCGCAGATAAACACAGATGAAAAGGATGGATGGATAAAACCAACATCAAGGTTTCTTCTCTTTCCAATCGGTGTATGGTCTAAGCCGCTTTATTTCGACCTTGGTTCTTCCAAAATTAATTAGCAAGCATATTTCCATGCCTGTCGCGCGCAGATAGTTCAATGCCTGTGCTGTATGGTCATTTGTCAACATTGAAACTGATTTTAGTTCAACCAGCACTCTTTCATCCACTAACAAATCAGCTAAAAACTCACCAACAACGATGCCATCATAAACTACTTTAATCGGATATTGTTGAGCGACAGCCAAACCTGTTGACTTACGAATACGATGGACGAGTGCATTTTCATAAATCTTTTCAACAAAACCAGTTCCAAGAGTATTGCTCACATCATATGCACAACCGATGATTTTTTGAGTAATCAGATTTACATCTGGTGAAGGCATCTTCCCCATCCTTTTATCAACAATCAGGGTTCATCCGCGTTTATCTGTGGTTTAAGTTTCGTACCTTTTCAACCAGCTCAGGCAGAGTTTTCAAGAAAGAATCGACATGCTCAGGGGTGGAGCCCACACCCAAGGTGATTCGCAAGGAACCTAAAGCCCAATCACGGGAATGACCCAAAGCTGTGATGACCTCGCTTGGCTCGGGGTTGCCTGTTTTACAGGCTGATCCCGATGAGCAGGCGAAACCTGCGGAATCGAGCATTTGCAAAAGCAGGTTGCCATCCACATCTTTGAAGACAAATGAGGCATGGTTCGGTAATCGATCTTCAGGATGACCCGTTAACTTGGAATCAGAAATTTCTTCAAGCACACGCCCGATGATCTGGTCACGCAATGGTTTGACGTGTGCCGTGCGCGCCTCACGTTCTTCCGCCGCGAGACGTAACGCCTCGGCAAAGCCAACAATGTACGGCACATTTTGCGTCCCCGCCCTTTGACTGTTCTCCTGCCCCCCACCTGTCATGTGCGGAAGGAGCTTCGTCCCTTTGCGGATGTACAACGCGCCAACGCCTTTTGGGCCATAAAATTTATGTCCGCCAAGAGACATCAAATCTACACCAAGGTTTTCCACATTCACATCCAAATACGCTGCCGCTTGCACAGCATCAGTATGGAAGAGGATGTTATTTGCCTTTGCGATCTTTGCCAGATCCGCTATCGGGTTGATGGTGCCGATTTCGTTGTTGGCAAGCATCAGCGAGGCAAGAACCGTATGATTGCAAATTGCCCTGGTTAATGATTCAGGCGTCACCGCTCCATGTTCGTCAATATCCAGCCATTCGAGTTGGAATCCATATTCCTTTTCAAGCTGTTCGGCTGTTTTACTAACGGCGTGATGCTCGGTCTTGGAAGTCAGAATCCACGTTTCGCCTGAGGCGTTGCGCCTTGCCATCATTGCCCCGCGCAAAGCAAGGTTATCTGACTCGGTGCCGCAGGATGTAAAAATAATTTCATCGGGTCGGCAATGCAAAACAGACGCGACCTTTTCACGCGCCATATCCAACGCGGTTTCAGCCTTTTGTCCGAATCTGTGAACAGAGGAAGGATTCCCGTAATTCTCACGGAAAAACGGCATCATCGCGTCTAAAACGCGCTGGTCAACGGGGGTGGTGGCGGCATAATCAAGATAAATCATGGCTGGAATTATACTGCCTAAGAACATGGCAAAGTACAGGCAGCAAACAAATTCACTCGGATGATAAAATCCAGCAATCATCACAAAAGTATTCAAATTCAGGATTGCTGGATAAAATTAAAAAATGATACGAAAATGGCTACAAATTGCAGGCGGAACAATTGGCGCCAGCCTGATTTTTTCAATGCTCTTCGCAAATCAGCTAGGTTTGGATGACAACCCAGTTTGGGGGGTAAAACGATTTGGCATTTTTTTCATCGGACTGCTCCTCCTGTCCATTTCTATTTTCTATCGCGAACATAATTTCATCGGTCAGGCTTTTCACACGTCAGCAGGACGGTTCTATCTTGCTGTGTGCATGGTGAGCGGTTTTGTGATCATTATTTATATCTGGTTCATTTCCATTGGACTATGGACATCATGGCCGAATGAGACAAGTTACTACGACCTGCTCGCCACCGCATTCAGCCGGGGTCAGCTTGCAGTGGATGTCCAACCCGACCCCGCACTTCTCACGATGGAAAATGTGTACGAGCCAAGCAATCGGGAAGGCATTCCCATGCTATGGGATGCCACTCTATACAATGGAAAATACTATTTGTACTGGGGACCCGCGCCAGCCCTTTTCTTTGCCATCTTCAAATTATTTTCCGAACAAGTCATCGGCGACAAGGTCATCACTTTTGTTTTCCTGGTCGGCACTTTTATTTTTACAGTGCTGTTGATCCTCGAATTATGGAAAAGGAATTTTCCAGAAACGCCTCACTGGGCAGTACTTTCTGCCATTGCGTTTGCAGGGTTTGCGAACCCCATTCTTTATATTCTGACCGAAGCCCGAATTTACGAAGCTGCCATTATCGCTGCCCAGTTCTTTTTAGTTGGAGGGATGTACTGGCTTTTCTCTTCGTTCAATCGCCCATCCTATCTTCGTCTGACCTTGGCTGGAGCTTTCCTTGCGCTGGCAGTTGGTTCACGCACAACCCTCACGTTCTCTGTGGCGTTCCTTGCGCTCATGGTTCTTATTTGGGCGTTCAACACCCAAAGGGAAAATTTTTGGCGCTGCATTCTCGCATTCTCACTTCCGCTTATCATCGGCGCGGTCAGTTATGCCTCATACAACTATGCCCGCTTTGATTCGTTCACTGAATTTGGACTGACCTACCAACTGACCAGTTACAACCTCAACGAATCGTTGGGCAAAACATTCTCGCTTTCTTATATCCCGCCCAACCTGTACAAAACTCTCTTCAATGGCCTGGAAAATCGGGTTGAATTTCCATACATCATCCTCAGCCGTTGGACAGGACCTGACTGGCTGGAAGGAAATTACCCGGATTTCTACCTGCTCCTCGCGGAAGCCATCACAGGGATATTTACTGCAAGTCCGTTCATGGCATTTGCTTTTCTCGCATGCTTGAACAAGGACAAAACCTTCCGCTGGATTTTGCTCTCGCTGACAGGTTCTGCATTTTTCGCTTTTCTCATGCTGCAAGTCTTTTTCTTCACCACCATGCGCTACCTGCTCGACCTCACCCCCACCCTCTCCATTCTGGCAGTGACAGGTTTCTGGCAGGGCCTCTCGCAGCTCAAAACCCGCCCCGCTGCCCGTTGGGTATTTTCCATGATTGCCATTGCACTTCTGCTTTACACAATTGGCATGGCATTCATGCTGCCCATCATTGGGCATCTTGAAGCATACCGAGTCTTCAACCCTGCCTTGCTTGAACAATTGACATATCGAGTCAATGCCCTGATTAAATGAAAAAATCCATCATCAACACAAATTTACGCTGGTTCCTCGCCGGCATGATCTTCGCCAACATCGGCGGACAAATGGCCTACAGCATGTTGTCGCTTTACATGCTCAACCTCGGTGCAAGCGTGGCACAGGTTGGAATGGTGTTCACCCTAGCTTCCCTTGTACCGATGGTCTTGCAAATTTTTGGCGGCTGGCTTTCAGATACCATCGGACGGCTGCGCGTCATTGCTATGGGAAGTTCCATCGCAGTATTTGGCTATCTTATTTTTGCCTTCGCCCCAAGCTGGCAATGGATATTGATCGGCTTGTGTGTGGAATACGTCTCCAATTCAGTTGTCGGAGCGAGCTTCGGCGCATACATCTCTGAGCAATCCTCCACAGAATCACGCGGACGGGTCTTCGGCATCACTTCAAGCCTCTATCAAACCGTCACCGTCATTGGCCCGGCGTTGGCGGGTTTTCTTGCATATCAATTTAGCTTTCCATTGATGATGCGCGTGGCCTTCGGGTTTTATCTCACTGCCACCATCCTGCGCGTGTGGATGGCAACCAACGAACGCTTCGCTCCGATCAAAGACGCAGCCAAGCCCACCTTCAGCGGTTTCAAAACAGAACTCACCACCATCTTCGCACTGCTTCTCTCTGGTGGTGTTCTCACATGGATCTGGGTCACAGACGCGGTTGGCGACACCTCCTACAACCTCATCGGCCAACTCTTCCCCATTTATCTTTCCGATATCGGCAAACTCAACGTGCAACAGATCGGCATCGTCAACGCAGCCATCGGAGTGGCCGCCATCCTGGCCGCGCCGTTGGCAGGTTCGCTTGTCGATAAATTCAGCGAGCGCGCAGCCATCATCACGGGCTTTGCATTAAATGGGCTGGGCATTTTCACTTTATTAAATTCAACCAGTTATGCAGGCTTCATCCTCGCCATGTGTTTCTTCGGCCTCGGCAACGGCAGCCTCATGCCCGCCTACGAATCGCTCATCTCCAAAGTCGTACCAGAATCAAAACGCGGCATGGCCTTCGGCTTCTTTGGCACCACACTTGGCATCCTTTCCCTCCCCATGCCGTGGATCGGCGCACAGCTTTGGGAACGCTTCACACCGCGCACACCGTTCTGGTTTGCAGTTGCTGCCAACATTATCTCGATTGGTATTGCATGGACGAAATTCAAACTTCGGGATGATTCCCAACCCGCCGAAATTCCCAGCGACTGAAACACGCCTCTTTCTAAATCTGATAGTTGTTCCAGTACCTTTAGCAGAGTCTAGTCCCAAGCCTTTTGTTGTACAATGACAGCATAGGAGACACCATGAGCAACTTTCTCACCTTCCTCAACACCGCAGACATGAACGCCCTCACCCAAATTCAGGGCATCACCAACACCCTTGCAGAACATCTCATCGCTGCACGTCCATTCAACTCAGTGGATGAGACATTGAAGGTGAAAGGCATGGGCAAAACATTGCTCGCCCGTTTACAGTCTGCGGCTGAGGCGCAGGAAAATGAATCAGAAAAGAGGGCCATGATTCCGGTAGAGGATGAGGCGCCGCCCGCTTTTATAGAGAAGAGTGAGCCTGCGCAGGAAAATGTCAAAGAGCAGGATTCTTTCTTCAAGCGTCTGGGGCGGGCGTTTGTCAACTTCCTGCGTGCTCTGTTGCGGCTGGTCGTTCTTGTTATTTTTATTGGCAGCATTGGCGCGCTTTTGTATTATGGCCTCCCATACATCAACCAGACATTTATCGCGCCTGTGGAACGAAACACCGCACAAATTAAAAAACTTGAAACTGAAATTTCGGCCCTGCAAACGCAGCTGGATGAAATGAATGTTCGTGTGGGAACGCTGGAAAAATCCATCGAAGCATATTCGTCTTCCATTCAAAAATTGGAAGGGATGCAAGCCGAGCTTGATACGCAGTTGCAAGAAAACAACGATAAGATACTGCTAGACTTAAAACATGAAGTAATGATGACCCGCGTATTGGACACGCTTGCGCGTGCGCGTTTGTATCTTGCGCAAAGCAATTTTGGCCTCGCAAAAATTGATGTGCAATCTGCGCGTGACCTGTTGGCCGAATTGCAGGCGGAAACAAATGAAGCAATCCTTTTACAAGTAGTCACTCGTCTGGATCTTGCGCTCGGAAATTTACCTGAGTTCCCCGTAGTCGCATCCGGCGATCTTGAGATCGCGTGGCAAATTTTGATGTCTGGCGAAGCGCCTGTACTACCAACCGTGACATTTACCCCTACTCCCACCGTGTTGGAAACACTTACGCCAAGCCCTTTACCGCAATCTACAGTTGAAGCAACAGTAACACCCTAATTTGCCGCGTCGACATGGTCATCCGGCAGCAGCAAATTTGTTACCGGATGACCTGGAGGCGTTTTTTGAAAAAAACCTTTTTATTGGTTATTGGAATTGCTCTCTTAATAAAAGCGATTTTTGATAAGCAGATCGGCGTAGATGAAGGCTGGGGAAGAGGTAAAGTCTTCGTTCTGACACTTGGGCTGGTTTGTATTTTTGCGGCACTATTCGGCCTTTTATTTCAAAATAAATATGCTGAATTCAAAAAATACATATTGGCTTTTATTGACGAGCATTTTAATAAATCTACTCAGATCATTTTCATTTCCATCACTGCAACGGTCTTTGTTATAGCGACTTATATCTGGTTCGCACAACCGTCAGCGAGGAATGCCCACGATTCCTATAATTATTATAGTGAACAAGCCATTGCCTTTAAGAGCGGCAATTTGTATCTGGGTACAAAACCATCCAGAGAACTGCTGTCACTTGAAAACCCGTATGACTACGTCCTTCGCAAACAAGCCAATATAGAGGACTTTCCGTGGGATGTTTCACTTTACAGGGATAAATTTTATATGTACTGGGGGCCTGCCCCTTCGCTTATTTTGACTATATTTAGCGAGAAGCAACTTTCTCACATTGATGATACTCAAATAGCTCTTGTTTTTGCATCTGGCTTATTTTTATATGCTATGTTGATCATTTCAACCAGTTGGAATGCAAGACGTCAACGCATCCCGGTATGGATGCTTTGGATATGTCTATTAGCGGTTGCATTTGCCACTCCAATAACTGTTATGCTAAAAGATTCTCGAATCTATGAGGCCTCTATTTTTGGGTGTCAGTTTTTCTTTATCGGCGGGTGTTATTGGATATATTCTGCGGCCAACGATAACCAGCCCAAGTTGTGGAAGTTAGCACTTGGCAGTATTCACTGGGCATTGGCGGCAGGTACAAGAATCACCATTGCGCCGGTCATTCTCTTTACCTCTTTGGCTACGCTTATTTACTTTTTCAGAATCAATAAAGGCAGTTCGCTAAAACTGTATTTTAAAATAGCGGCAGTTTTGGGAATTCCAATCCTACTGGCTGGCGCAGGTTTAAGCTGGTACAACTGGGCAAGGTTTGGGGATGTACTTGAATTTGGGATCACATATCAACTTACCAATGTTGACTACAACACATTCTCAAGTTCATTCTCTGAAAGCTATATTCAGGGGAATTTATATAATTACCTCATCCATCCATTCAAACTTTCCACAAGGTTTCCGTATATCACACGAGTTGAATATCTCCCATCAAATGATAGGATGTCAGGGTTCATTTACTTAACTCCTTATGTACTGCTGCTTTTTGCGATTCCTTTAATTCGACTCCTAAACAATATCAAAAAAACACGCCCAAGTTTTCAAGAACAAGAGACAAGAGAAATCCCTAAAAATTCAGGGAATTGGTTGATTAACATTTTCACAGGCTCTACTTTAATTTCAATGACCTTGATCCTGTCGTTCTATTTTGTAACGATGAGATACATTGCAGATTTTATGCCTTCGCTTGTATTGTGGACGACAATTCAACTTGGGCAGGAGTTCCGCAGGGTAAACCGAACCAATATCTCCTGGAGAATCCTGCTGGGAGTCACTGTGGTTCTGACGATTTTCACCATCACCTCGAATATCCTTGTCGCAATCCCTCAGAGCGGGGTTGTATATGCCATAGATCTAATAAATTCATTTAGCAAACTAGCGGGTTTTAAGTAAAAAAAGTCTTAAACTGACTTTGCCATTCCCAGATGATATAAAGTGCCTGTGACGGGTATAATTTTGCCAGTTATCACTTCTTAGGAGAATATTCATGGCACAAAAATTAAAATTCGGCACAGACGGCTGGCGTGGAGTTATCGCTGAAGATTACACCTTCGACAATGTCCGCCGTGCTGCGCAGGGATTTGCATCCTACATGGTTTCACAAGGCAGAACGGGACAATGGGTCGTGGTCGGTCACGATATGCGCTTTGGCAGCGAACATTTTGCCGCCGCCGTTGCAGAAGTATTGGCCGGTAACGGATTGAAAGTCTATTTGACAGACGGCGCCACACCCACCCCCGTGATTGCCTATGCCGTTGTAGATAAAAAAGCTGCTGGTGCTGTGAACATCACCGCCAGCCACAACCCACCCACTGACAATGGCTTCAAAGTCCGCAACGAGACAGGCGGCGCAATTGACCCCGAAGGCTTGAAGCAGATCGAAGCGGGTATTCCCGATGATGTCAGTGGTGTGAAGCGCAAAGATTACAAGGAAGCTACTGCTGCTGGCGAAATTGTCAAATTTGATGCGGCTACCCCTTACATTGAGCACCTCACCCGTGATGGATTGATCGACCTGCAACCCATCAAAGATGCTGGACTAACTGTGATGGTGGATACGATGTGGGGCAACGGCGCTGGCTGGTTCCCGCGCTTGCTTGCAGGCGGCAAGACCAAAGTGATCGAAATTCATAACTCGCGCAATCCATCCTTCCCTGAGATGAAACGCCCTGAACCCATTCAGCCAAATATTGACGTTGGGTTGAAAGCAACAATTGACAACAAAGCCGATGTGCTGCTCATCACCGATGGTGATGCTGACCGCTGCGGCGTTGGTGATGAGAACGGCGAGTTCATCAATCAATTGCGCGTGTATGCGTTGATCGCCTATTATTTGCTCGAAATCCGCGGCGAACGCGGTGACATTGTAAAGACTCTCTCCACAACGGGCATGTTAAACAAACTCGGCGAGTTGTACGGAGTCCCCGTCCATGAAACGGGTGTGGGATTCAAGTATGTTGCGCCGAAAATGACCGAGACCAACGCCCTCATCGGCGGCGAGGAATCGGGCGGCTATGCCTTCCGCGGCAATGTGCCTGAACGCGATGGAATTCTGGCTGGCTTGTACATGCTCGATTTCATGGTGAAGACAGGCAAGAAACCCACTGAATTGCTCAAGGATCTGTTTGCGAAGGTCGGCGGTGAATATTATTACGACCGCATCGATAGTCCATTCAGCGGCGATCATGAAACCCGCAAGAAGATCATCCGCGATAATTACCCCGCCACACTCGGCGGACTCAAAGTAACCGAAGTCATCACCGTGGATGGTTTCCAATTCAAAATGGAAGACGGCGGCTGGATGCTCATCCGTTTCTCTGGAACAGAACCCATCCTACGCGTATACACCGAGACCCGTCACAAGGACAAGGTGAAGGCTATTTTGGAAGATGGTTTGAAGGTTGCGGGGATCAAGTAATTGTTTACACGTTTGCAGGTTGAAATGTTCAAACGTTTCAACCTGCAAACTTTTTAACTTGCCAACATGATGTTAACCGATACTCACTGCCACCTCGATTACAACAAATTCGACTCCGACCGCACGGATGTGATCCGCCGTGCGAATGATTCAGGGTTGATTCGGCTGCTCGTGCCAGGACTCCACCACAAGTCCAGTAAAGAGGCTGTACGGTTGGCAGAATCAAACTCCAGCGTGTATGCGGCAGTTGGTTTCCATCCAACTGATCTGGAGGAATTTTCCGAAAGCACATTTCAGCAAGTGAAGGAACTTGCCAGCCACCCAAAGGTAGTTGCAATTGGGGAGATCGGCATTGACTATTATTGGGTGAAAGAAAGCGACAAGCGCGCGTTTCAGCGTGATGTTTTGAAGCAGCAATTGACTTTCGCAAAAGAAATCAATAAACCAGTCATCATTCACATGCGTGAGGAAAACGATGCGTGGATTGGTGATGCTTCTGTTGATCTGCTGAAAATTTTGGAAGAATGGCAAAGCGGATTGCATGGCACACTCGCAGAAAAACCCGGCGTGCTGCATTCGTTTAACGGCAACCTCGAAACCGCGCAAAAGGCGCTGGCGCTCAATTTTTACCTTGGAATCACGGGGCCAGTGACCTATAAAAATGCGGATGAAAAGCGCAAAATTACCAGACAATTTCCCCTTGACAGAATTTTGATTGAAACCGACTCACCTTTTCTCGCTCCCGTGCCAGTTCGTGGCAAAAGGAACGAACCTGCCTTTGTTCATCATATTGCTGATAAAATAGCAGAAATCCATTCCAAAAGCCCTGCGGAGATCGCCGCCATTACTACCGCCAACGCGGCGCGGCTCTTTGCATGGGGAGACTGATTTGAACGCAGTAACTTTCCTATCCCCTGTAACAGAAGAAATCAAACTCGTTGAAGAACGAATGCGGAGCCAGGCAGATGAATCACACCCTGACCTGCGCGCCGCGCTGGAGCATTTGCTCGCGGCTGGAGGCAAGCGCATCCGCCCTACCCTCGGCCTGCTCGTCGGAAACATGCTGGGTGCACCCCTTGAAAAACTCGTCACACTTGGCGCGGCTGTAGAATTATTGCACACCGCCACCCTCGTACACGATGACCTGATCGATGGCTCGCTGTTGAGGCGCGGCATGGCTACGCTCAACGCGCGCTGGTCGCCGCCTGCCACCGTGCTCACAGGAGACTATCTTTTTGCACGCGCTGCAAAACTCGCTGCTGAGGCCGATCACCTGCCATTGATGAAGTTATTCTCCGAAACGCTGGCTACCATCGTCAACGGTGAACTAACGCAAATGTTCACCTCACGCGGGCTTATCAACCGCGAAAATTATTACAAACGCATCTACGCCAAAACCGCCTCGCTTTTTGAAATGACCTCACGCTCTGCGGCAATGGTCAGCCCGGCCAGCGAAGAAACTGCCGAAGCCATGCGCGATTTTGGATATCAGATCGGCATGGCCTTTCAGATCGTGGATGACATCCTCGACTTCACAGGCGATCAAAATGCAGTTGGCAAACCGCTCGGATCGGACCTGTTGAATGGTCTGGTGACCCTGCCAGCCATTTACTATGCTGAAGCCAACCCCGAAGATGTTGATGTTGTATCCCTGCCCAACGGCGGATGGACGAATAACGACAACATGACCCGCCTCGTGGATAACATCCGCGCGAGTGACGCATCCAAGAAAGCTATGCACGAAGCCGAGCAGCACGTGGAGCGCGCCCTCGCCTGCCTTGATTCAATGGAACCCTGCGCCGAACGTGACGCACTGGAAAACCTCGCCAAATATATAGTGGATAGGAAAGTTTAATTAGGGATTAGGAATTAGGGATTCCCCCCTAGTCCCTGATCACTTGTCCCTAATTTCATCCTTCCTCATTCATCATTCAGAAATTCTCTCTATGCCTAGTCCTAAAAAACCATTTCGCTTTAATGTCGGCTTCATCATCCATGAAGAAGTCGGCTATAACCACGACTTCCCATTCGAGTTTGAAAAGCTCAAGCTCGAAGATCTCGAACTGTACAATTTTGAAGGCATTGCCAATGTAGGCAAGACCCCACAGGGATTGATCTTGCAGGGAGATTTTTCCGCTGAAACCACCCTCAACTGCGTGCGCTGCCTTCAGGATTTTGACCACGCATTGGATTGGTCTTTCACCGAACTATACGCCTTCGACAAACGCTCTGAAACCGAAGATGGGCTGCTCATTCCTGATGATGCTCAACTAGACATTGCAGAGATGCTGCGCGAGTACGCCCTGCTCGAAGTTCCCATCAGCCCGATCTGCAAACCCAATTGCAAAGGGCTTTGCCCTGAGTGTGGGCAAAACCTGAACGAAAAAGATTGCGGTCACAGACCCGAAGAAAACAACTCCCCTTTCGCAAAACTCAAAGACTTGCTAAAGTAAATTGGAGCCGCCTGTTTTAGAAATAGGCGGCTTAACTTTTAACTGTCAAAGGCTTATGCAAAAAAACATTCAGAAAATCATCGGAATTATATTGACGCTTTTTCTCATTGGCGGCATGATCTTTATCCGTGCACGAATTAGCGCCTCAAGTTTTGATTTTCAAAGTTCCAACTTCACCTTCTTTTGGCTGGCGGGGCGTATGATATTGGAAGGCGAAAATCCATACAATGAAACACAATATCTCAAAGGGCATGAAACTCACGGGATCAAATGGCAGCCTAACCGAATTTTCCCTTACCCATTGCCGCTTGCGATCATTTTCATTCCATTAGGTTTTCTCTCGCTACCAGCCGCATATGTGACTTGGCAGGTGATTACGCTTATCGTAGTTGCGGCAACGATTTTTTTGCTATTAAATCATTGGAAACAAGAAGCTCCCAGACGGCTGCTTGTGCCTGTTTTTGCGTCCATGTTTTTCTTTGGACCGTTATACCTTACCTTGCATACAGGGTCGGTTGGCGCTTTGGCGATATTGGCAATTGTTGGAGCAATTCTCCTGTTTGAAAGAGATAAATCCCTTCTGGCGGGCATTGTTCTCTCGCTGACAATTCTCAAGCCGCCGCAGGGATTGACGATCTTGCTGTTGGCTGGGGTTTGGTTCCTTGCACGGCGCGACTGGAAGGCAATCTATGGTGTTGCAATTGGCGGGGTTGCTTTGTTGGTGATTGGCTTAATCCAAGATCCATTCTGGGTGACCAAATTTTTTGGTGCCAGTCAAGCCGTAATGGATAGAACTCTTGGTGTCCATTCGAATGTGTGGGCGTTTGGGTATTTGGCCTGCGGTGGCGCATCTCCATGTTCCACGTTGCTTGGGGCGGCAGGCAGCGTGACCCTGCTTGGGATTGGGGGATTCTTCCTTTGGAAGAATCAGGCTCGGCCGGCGTGGGAGGCGTTTAATGTCATCATCCCAATTGCGTTTGTGAGTACCATCTATCTCTGGGCGTATGACCAAATCCCATACCTCATTCCCATTGTATGGATCATTGGATCATTAGTAGAAAGAATGAAGAGCTATATCCATGCTTTTATTTTTTTGATCGTATTGGAATTGTTCTCGTTTTACGCGCTCGCGCAACAAGCCCTCACTGACAAAGACTTGTGGAGTCTGGGAACAACCGTGATCGTGCTTGGCACAACGTTCGGGTTGATGTACCTGAATAAGACGAAGCCCATTGACAAACCCTCTCTCACAGCCTAAAATACCGCACATGAACTTCAAACCTGCTTACCCAATGGTGCCAATGACCATGGCCATGCGCACGATGCGAATGGAAATGTTCCCCTGCGCCAAGTGGAAAGCACGTTAGGTCTATACACCTGAACGAAAACGGGCTGTCCATTTTGCGGGCAGCCTTTTCTTTTTTTAGCGGTTAGCATTTAGCGGTTAGCAATTAGCTCAATGCCAAACGTTACAGCTTGAACCCAAACCAGAAATTTACGCGGAGCTACCTATGAACGAAAACATCTTAATCGCAGTTGCATGGCCATACGCCAATGCTGAAATCCATGTCGGAAACCTGACGGGTTCACACCTGCCCGGAGATATTTCTGCGCGCTATCACCGCCTTAAGGGTGACAAAGTGCTCATGATCACCGGCACCGACTCACATGGCACCCCCGTTACCATGAGTGCAGATAAACTCGGCAAGCCGGTTGAAGAAGTGTACAAGTTCTATCACGAAGGCTTCATTGAACTTTTCAAACAGATCGGCATTTCATACGACCTGTACACCACCACGCACAGTGAAAATCATTTCAAGGTTTCGCAGAGCGTTTTCCTCGCTTTGCAAAAAAACGGATTCCTGTTCAAGAAGACAGAGCCACAATGGTTCTCGCCCGGGCTGAACCGCTTCCTGCCGGACCGCTACATCGAAGGGACTTGCTACATCTGCGGCACTGAAGGCGCGCGCTCCGACCAATGCGATGCGTGTGGAAATGTGCTCGACCCTGCCAAACTGGTCAACCCGAAATCAAAGGTCGAAGGCGATACATCCTCCCCAGAGTTACGCGACACGGAACATTTCTTCATTGACCTCTCCAAACTTGAACCGGATGTCATCAAGTATCTCAAAGACCGCGCCGAATACATGCGCGATACCGTCCTCGGTGAGTCGCTGCGGAAGATCGAAGCTGAAGGGCTTAAGCCACGTGCCATCACCCGCGATCTTGATTGGGGTATTCCCGTCCCAGTGGACGACCCAAGTTGGGAAACGAAAAAACTTTATGTGTGGTTTGAAGCAGTGATCGGGTATCTCTCCGCTCCCATCGAGTGGGGTCAGGTATCGGGTAGCGGCGAAGCGTGGCGCGATTGGTGGACGAATCCCAACGCGAAGCAATATCATTTCATTGGCAAAGACAACATCTTCTTCCACACATCGCTCTGGCCTGCCGAGTTAATGGGCGTGGGCAGCGCGTTCATGGAAATTTTTGCAGGCGAGGCAATTCCGCTTATCCTGCCGTATGATGTGCCCGCCAATCAATTCATGAATCTCGAAGGCAAAAAGATCAGCGGATCGCGCAATTGGGCAGTTTGGGGACGCGACGCGCTGACCCGCTTTGACCCTGATGCGTTGCGCTATTATCTGACCGTCAACATGCCCGAAAGCAAAGACAGTGATTGGGATTGGGCCGAGTTTGTGGCGCGCAATAACAACGAACTGGTGGCCACATGGGGCAACCTCGCGAATCGCGTGCTGGCATTTTGTTATAAGAATTGGGAAGGCTCTGTACCTTCTGTGGATGTGAACACGCTTCGTCCCGCGGACTTGGAACTGCTTGCCACCATTGAAGCTGGATTCAACGCTGTGGGCGCAGAACTCGATGCCGTGCGTCTGCGCTCTGCATTAAGCGAGACGATGAAACTCGCCACTGTGGTCAATCAATACCTCGATGTCAATGCGCCGTGGTCTGCCATCAAAGTGGACAAAGGTGAAGCAGGCAAGACCATCTACACTGCACTCAAAGCCATCGACTCGCTCAAGGTGATGTTTGCCCCCTTCCTGCCCTTCACCAGCAGCAAACTGCACGGCTTCTTTGGCTATGAGACTCCCCTCTTCGGTGAGCAATACACCGAGACGGTGAAAGACTCACTTGGGGAACATACCGTGTTGAGATATAAGCCCGTTGAAGGCTTGCAATGGAAACCTAGCGACTTACAGTCAGGCAAAAAGCTAAACCAGCCGGGTCCGCTGTTCAAGAAGTTGGAAGAGATCGTGTCTGTGGAAGAACGGGCGAGATTAGGAAAGTAAATGATAACTCGGGTGTCACAATGACATCCGAGTTATTTTATTAATCTTCTGGAATTATGCAACGGAAGCCAATATTATCATCTGCAAGGCTAGGCGGGTAACTATATCGGTTTGAGGTTCTGAACATCAAATCCTGATTAACCAGCCATGCACCACCTCGTACAACCCGGCGTTCGCCAGATTCTGGTCCTGTTGGATTGGTGGCCGACGCAGATTCATATACCCCATACCAATCTGATACCCATTCCCAAACATTCCCAGACATATCAAGCAAACCAAACTGCCCTATACCATCCGGAAAGCTCCCCACAGGGGCAAGATATTGATATCCATCACAATTCAGTCCACCGGAAACAGTTTCCATATCATCAGAAGTCTCATCGTCAAAATTTCCTCTTGCACAGGCAAATTGATTTCCCCACGGATAGTC
>CAZHOX010000021.1:20145-28107 GCA_964534345.1 uncultured Anaerolinea sp. | reverse complement strand
GCATTTGTTTTGCAAGCCAGCGACAAACCCGGCGGGCTTCTATCTGCTGTGATGCATTCAGATGGCTCCGGCGCAGATGCATTGACATTGCTCGGCGGCGGCGCTCGTTACCCAGCCACTGAAACCACTGTTCATGAAGGCAAGCATTTTATTCAAATGGATGGTAAGGCTGTGTTTCGTTTTGCCACCCGTGTAATGGGACAGGCTATTAAAGAAGCCCTCGAACTGGCTGGGTTGAAACTCGAAGATGTGCAGTGGATCATTCCGCATCAGGCAAATTACCGCATTATCGAAACGGCGGCGAAATATCTGAAAACTCCATTGGAAAAATTCGTTGTCAACATCGAAAAATATGGAAACACATCCACAGCATCCATTCCACTCGCCACTGTTGAAGCAGTACAAGCTGGCAGAGTTAAGCCTGGTGATAAGATAGCATTCGTAGGCTTTGGAGCCGGATTGACTTGGGGCGCCATGGTTGTGGAGTGGACAGGACCCATCCCAGCCAAGAAGCAGGTACACCCGGAACAATACCGCTTCTTTGCCCGTCTGCGTTCTATTGCCCGCCGTATCTGGCGTTTGATCGAAGGCTTCTTCTCGCGGAGAGAACTCTAACCATATACTTATTGAGTCTGTGGTACGATTTGAATGAAAATCAATCAAGGAGTGTTTTATGTTAGGTCTTCCGCGTGGTTCTGAATGGATCGTTATTCTTGTTATCGTAGTCTTGTTGTTTGGGCCGGGACGCATCGGCAAAATAGCAGGTGAACTTGGCCGCAGTATCAAGTCTTTTCGTGAGGGGTTGAGTGGGGATGAAGAAAAGGCCGAGAAGCCTGAAGGCGAAGAAAAAAAGTAACAAATCAAAAATGTCCTCCAAATTTGGAGGACATTTTTGATTAATGATTTAATTGTGTGATCAAAGTTTGGACTTCAGTGGTAGGTAGTTTGCAAACAAAACCTTCACATACATAAGCGGTGGGTAAATTTTCCAGCATCGTTCGATCATTTAATAGAGCAGGGGAGCCTTCTTTTATTGGATGAGAAGAAGCGGCAGTTACCAAGCCTGGTCTGTATTCTGCGCGAAGGATATTGATCATCTGCTGGAAGTTTTTCTCATGCGCTTCGCCCAGCACTGCAACCTGCTTCATGGTTCCTGCAGCATTTTCTGCCGCTGATAACCAGTTCGCAAAACCTAGCGGGTAGCGCAAAACAAAACTTGAGATCAACCTGAGGGATTTTTCGGCAATGTCACGATATTTTCCTTCATCGGTGAATGCTGCTAATTTTATTAGGGACTGGCAGGCCAATGAATTTCCTGAAGGCGTGGCATTATCCTGAATATCTTTCGGGCGGATGATGAGCTTTTCTCCATCATGAGGTGTGTCGAAGAATCCACCTTCAGGGTCGCTAAAGCGATCTATCATTTCATTGGCGAGTTCTTTGGCAGCGATGAACCATTTGTTGTTGAAGTCTGTCTGATACAGTTCGATCAGCCCCAAAATCAGGGAGGCGTAGTCTTCAAGAAAAACCACGTTTGTAGTTTTTCCTTCGCGCCAGGCATGGCGTAATTGTCCATTTGGCCGAAGTTCAGAGAGTAAAAATTCGGCGCTGCGCGTAGCCAGATCAAGATAGGTGCTGGATCGCGGATTTGAGCTTGCGAGGACTCGTGCTGCTTCGGCGAAAGCTGCGAGCATTAGTCCATTCCATGAAGTGAGGACTTTATCGTCGGTAGCGGGGCGAATGCGTGTGGAGCGGGCAGCCAAAAGCTTGGAATGAGATTCTGCCAGTTTTGCAGGAACAACTTCCAGATTAAGCCCGAAGCGGGCGGCGAGGGGGGCATCTTCCATTTGGCGATGGAGGATTGTCTTCCCTTCCCAATTTCCATCGGCAATGATTCCATACGCCGCTTCAAAAAATGCGGAATCATCTTTCAATACTTCACGAATTTCATTCAGCGACCAGACGTAAAACTTGCCTTCCACTCCTTCCGAGTCTGCGTCGAGGGAGGAGAAAAAGCCGCCTTTTTCATGGGTCATTTCTCGTGCGGTGAAATCAAGTGTTTCTTCTACAATTCGCTGGTAAGCTGGTTCTTTCGTGACTTGCCATGCGTGAAGATAGGTGCGGGCAAGCAGCGCGTTGTCGTATAACATTTTTTCAAAGTGCGGCACGCGCCAGAGGTTGTCGGTGCTATATCGTGAAAAGCCGCCTCCAACTACATCATACATGCCGCCGCGTGCCATGGCTTTTAGGCAATGGTTGATGAGATTGAAGTGTTCTTCTGTTTTGTTGGCAATTGAGTGATGCAAAAGGAATTCCAATGCCATGGCCTGTGGGAATTTTGGTGCATCACCCCAGCCGCCGTAGCCCCAGTCATACGAGGATTGCAGGGCTTTTGCAATTGCATTGAGATGGTCGAGGCTAAGTGAATCGGCGGTTTGAGTTTTGATTTGCGTCTGTAAATGATTGCTGACTTGTGAGCCTGTTTTCTCCACTTCATCGCGATCATTTTTCCATGCATTGGAAAGACCGCTAAGTATGTCTTTGAAAGCAGGCATATTGAATCGGCGTACCGGTGGGAAATAGGTGCCTGCATAAAATGGTTTTAGCTCTGGCGTGAGAAAGACAGACATGGGCCAGCCACCTGAGCCTGTCATTGCGATGACAGCTTGCATATAAATTCCATCAATATCTGGGCGTTCTTCCCGATCCACTTTAATGTTGATAAAGTGCTCATTCATCATGGCGGCAACGTCGTCATTCTCAAAGGATTCATGCTCCATTACATGACACCAATGGCAGGCGGCATAGCCAATACTTAGAAAGATTGGTTTGTCTTCAACTTTGGCTTTGTTTAAGGCTTCTTCGCCCCATGGGTACCAATTGACGGGGTTGTTTGCATGTTGAAGCAAGTAGGGAGAGTTTTCGTGGATTAAGTGATTAGACATGGAAAATCCTACATCCGAAATTTCGGCTCGTACTGCACTTCTGGAAGTGATACTACGCTATGCCAGGCTTCTTCAAGATTATTAACAGATTTTGCCAACTCCTGCATCGTGTTGCCCGGATGTGACAGGATATGGTTTATTTGTTGTATATAGTTGGGAGGCAAAATGGAAAATTTGGCGACTGCATCCAATACTTTTTTATCACGAATGAAGTATGTCTCGTTCAATGCAAATAGTGCCTGGGTGATATTGGATACCACGCGAGTTAGACACCCAACAGTATTATAGATGTCTGCCTGAGCTGCGAATCCACGGGCATGGAGTAGGGTGAACTCTGCCGCCCAGAGCGAATCAGCGATCACTTTTTGCTTGAGTTTGGCGGGATAAACTTCAACACTACGTTTTAGATTAGCAATGATCAGATCAGGGTCGTAGAGTGGAATGCAGATTTGAGTCTCAGCCAGGTAGATCACGCTATAAAAGCCATAAGCGGGTTGTTGGTCATAATCATGAAAGGTGATGCCCTGTTGTGCCTGGGTTATTGTTTGTTGAAGTTGGTCTACATTGCGGTACAGGAAATCGACCTTGCCGTGCGGTGTATGAATCCATGCTCCGCCATTGACCCAGGCACCCCACTCATAGAACCCGGTAACAGTTGCTTTTCCATCTGCTGAGGCATTTTGTGCAATGCTTTGAATATCGGCAATTGAAAATGGGCTGCTCGGAAAGTAATACAATCCAATGTCAATATCAGACATCTCGTGTTGTGTTCCACTGGCATACGAACCACCTAAAACAATGGCAGATACCCCTTTGACTTTTTTTAGTTGTTCAACCAGTTGTTCGAGTAAAGAGCGCTTCACTTCTGGAAGGCTAGAGATAGTATCGATCAATTCAAATTTCCTTTTTTATTATTATGTTGGGAAGACAAAGTGTTATCGCTGAAGTAGATTGTAGGATGAAAGTATTCCGGTAAATGCTTGCTTGCAGTCAGCGGTGGCTTTCATACGCCATTGTTCATCATCTGGGAAATATAGTTCTTTGAATTCGTGAAGGATGGCTTTTGCTGCATTTTCATTGGTTGCGCCATTCCAGTGTAGTTGATTTTCAAAGACCATTGCACGCAGACTGCGAATGCGCGCTGGAAGCGAGTCTCCAAATGTGCCGAATTCAAATCCGCAGACGAAGATGTTTTTGAGCGGGAATTTGTCGTTTCGGAGGAGATAATAATATTCGCCCATGTCGCCATGGATGGCGTAGAACTCTTCTGGATTTATCTTCTGCACCAGCGGATAATTAAATTTTGCCGAGGCATCTTTTGAAGAGATCGGGTCAACGGGCGGGATGATGATGCTCATTTGATTGCGCGGGCCATAGCCAGTGTGAATGTCGATTTGGATGACGGTGTCATACTCTTCGAGCGCTTTATGGTATAGCTCCATCAATACGCTTGTGCTTTCTTCATAATGAGTGCCACCGTAATAGAATCCTTTTGGGGTGTGGTGTTGCCCGAGAAGGGTGGCAGTGGAAACCTGTGAGATTCCCGAAGTGGCAAGTGCGCGAATGACCCTGCCCCAAAAGGAGAGGCTTTCCATGAAAAAAGCTTGTGCGGGCTGCTGTGGGGTTAGCAGGTATGCCAGGTCTTTATATTCAGGATTGATTTTCTCGTCAAAATCTTGGTAGACAAAATTACGATTTAAGTCCACGCTGCTTTCGTTGACCTTGCGGTTATTCTTCATGCCCCAGGGATTGATGGTATGGACGAGGAGCAGCCCTGTCGTTTCAGGATCAAGCTGCGGCGCGAATTCATCCATGAAGATCTTGAGCATGGCAGAACCGACATAGCCTTCGATGCCATGTTCGGCGGTGGTGATGATGACGAGAGTCTCTTTTTTGCGCGGTGTGGCCCAAAGCCAGTCAATGCTGAGGTCGGGGAAGTTTTTTAGTGGATGTGTTTCCAGATGAGATGAAGGCCATTTGGCGCGAATCAGTTCCACGTCACGAAGGAAGCGTGCGCGGGACGAGTCGTATGATTCGGGGAAGAGAGAATCCATTAGAACGGTCCAAGCTTGATCGCCACGGCAATTCCTAAAAAGGCTATTGTTGCAAGAATAACCCATAGCCAAAGTTTGGCTGTCCAACGCAGCCATTTGGGATAGCTAACGACGGTGAGGCCAAGGCTGATGAGAAGGACGGGGTTGGTGGGGTAGGCGAGATTGGAGAAACCATCGCCGAAGATGTATGCGAGCACTGCGGTTTGGCGAGTGACGCCGATAATGTCTGCAAGCGGAAGAACGATGGGCATCATTAGGAATGCTTTGGCAGAGCCAGATGCGATGAAAAATTCGATGCCGAGGGCAAGCACATAAACTACAACAGAGGCAGGGAAGGCACCAAGTTTGGTAAAGGGTTCTGCTGCGGCATGCAGAATGGTATCGGTGACGCCGCCGCTATCTATGATGTAGCGGATGCTCGCTGCCATAAGAATCAGCGGAACAGAGGGTGCGAGTCCGCCCCAGCCTTCAACGAGTCCCTGCCAGACAGTTTTGCCGCCTGCGCCTGAAATGAAGCCCGCGCCCAACCCGCCGATGAGGAAAAGAATTCCAACGATGGGCAGGGAATAGTCTGAGATGGCGGGGACGAACGGCCCGGCCAACATGACAGCGAAAATGAAAAGCATGAAGAATCCAAAGAAGGACATGGCGCGATTTTGTTTTGGGTCTTCGGCAATGAGGGAAGCATCAACGCCTTTGTATTTTTCACGCTCGGCTGAATCTTCGCCGTGGACGAGAGAGTCTTTTGGATTCTTGTCTATCTTGCGGGCATAAGCCGAGAGGAAAGATGCGAAGATCAGGTAAATGGTGATGAAGATGATGACACGGAACCATGCACCAGAAAAAAGCGGCAAGCCCGCAAGTTGCTGAGATACACCAAGTGTATATGGGTTTGTAATGGCTGCTGAAAATCCCATGTTTGTGGCAAGGATGGACATACCAAGGCCAACAAGCGCGTCCCAGCCAAGGGAATAGGAGAGGGCGATCATCACAGGCACAAGCAAGACAACTTCTTCAAATGTGCCAAGGGTTGCGCCAAGGAACATGAAAGCGAGGGAGACCATCCACAAGAGGGTGTATTTGCGTCCACTGAAACGGCGGACGATGCTGCCAATGAAAGCGCGTAGCGTGCCAGTCTTATCCATCACAGCGAAAGCGCCGCCTGCGAAGAACAGCACAATAATGATGACGATGACGGTTAGTCCGCTGCTGCTGCCGAGCACTTCAAACGGAGCGATAAACCAGCGCCAAATTGGGTAGCTTGGGTGGTCGATGGTCTGAAAGGATGCGGGGTCAATGGTCTGGCGGCCATCTACTTCGATCCGTGTATATTGCCCGGCAGGAATAACAAGGGTGAGAACGCCCGCCACCATCATCAAGACAAATAAAATAACGAGCGATTGAATGAACGCTCGTTTGCCAATTTGCGCACCTGCTTTTTGTTCCATGGGATGCTCCTGTTTATGGTTTGATGTGAACTTTACCATAATTTATTTGAATTGATTGAAGGAATACTTGAGTGATGTTTGCTATAATGGATAAAAAATTTTGCATTTGGAGATTGTTATGTCACATCCGCTTGCAGGTCTGCCCGCTCCACGTGAACTATTAACGAATATTTCCCATCTTGTCTCTTCGTATTACACAGAACATCCAAGCCCTCAAGACGCTGCTCAACAAGTTGCGTTTGGGACTTCGGGGCATCGCGGCACATCAACTCAAAGTAGTTTCAATGAAGATCATATTCTTGCGGTCTGTCAGGCTTTGGTGGAATATCGTCAACAGGCGGGGATTACTGGGCCGTTGTTCATTGGAAAGGATACACACGCTCTTTCTGAGCCGGCAGAGGCTACTGCTATCGAGGTATTTGCAGCCAACGGGATAGAGATTCGAATCGCCGAGGGATATGTCCCAACGCCGGTGGTATCTCATGCCATTCTTGCCTACAACCGCGGCCGCACCAGCGGATTTGCCGATGGCGTGGTCATTACTCCTTCACATAACCCGCCTATGGATGGCGGTTTCAAATACAATCCACCGAATGGCGGGCCAGCCGGGCCAGAGATCACAAACGGTGTGCAAAGCCGCGCCAACGAAATATTGCGCGATGGGCTGAAAGCCGTGAAGCGGATTCAACTCAAGCAGGCGAAAGCAGCAGGCACCACCCAAAGGCATGACTTCATCATGCCGTACATCCGTGATTTGGGCAATGTGATCGAGATGGACAAGCTCGGCGGACTACGTATCGGCGTGGACCCGATGGGCGGCGCGGCTGTCCACATGTGGGACATCATCGCTGATGAGTACAAGCTCAATATCACGGTGGTGAATCGCGCTGTTGACCCGACCTTCTCTTTTATGTCAGTAGATCACGATGGCAAGATCCGCATGGATTGTTCGTCGCCGTTTGCAATGGCGGGGTTGATCCGCTTGAAAAATGATTTTGATATTGCGTTCGGCAACGACCCAGATGTGGACCGTCATGGGATCGTGACGACCTCTTCTGGATTGCTAAACCCGAATCATTTTCTGTCGGTGGCGATCAGCTATTTGTTTGGGAGCCGCTCTGGGTGGAGAAAAGATGCGCAGATCGGCAAGACTCTCGTTTCGTCTTCGATGATCGATCGTGTGGCAAAAGACTTAGGCCGCGTCTTGAATGAAGTCCCAGTTGGATTCAAATGGTTCGTAGATGGCCTTGTGGATGGTTCGTTCGGTTTCGGTGGAGAAGAAAGCGCGGGCGCATCCTTCCTGCGCAAAGACGGCAGCGTGTGGACGACTGATAAGGACGGCATCATCCTTGACCTGCTCGCGGCAGAGATCACTGCGTTGACAGGGCGCGACCCTGGCTTGCATTATCAAGACCTCGCGGAGAAATTTGGTGCGCCAGTTTATAAACGCATTGACGCCAAAGCCAACTCTGCGCAAAAGAATGTGCTCAAGAACCTCGCGCCTGAGGATGTGAA
>CAZHOX010000021.1:4098-20045 GCA_964534345.1 uncultured Anaerolinea sp. | reverse complement strand
AACCTTTAGGGTCTTTTTATAACTATGTGTAATTAAACTTCCCTCTCCTCATCTTCCCTCGCAATTTCCCCTCGTTCCATTTTCTTCTTCAAATTCTCAGGCCAAGCGGATACATCTTCCGACGGTAAAAATGTCAGGCTTGCTCCGTGTTGTGTGAGAATATCGCGCGTGCGACAGTTGAGCACGGCTTTGGCTGCGTCAATGCCGGATTGAGTCACGCCTGCCACGCCGTGGCTGAGTGTACTCGCGCCGCACAGATACAAACCCTCAAATTCAGTACGCGGCGAGAAAGCCCATGGTCCCACTTGTGATGGGCTTTTCTCGATGCCGTATAAATTACCACGTGTGGCGTTGAGATAATGTTCATTTGTCAGCGGCGTGCCGAGGCTGTAAAAAACAATGTGCTTGCTCAAGCCGGGCACGTGCTTCTCCAGTCCACGCACCATGCGCCACGCCAGATCTTCCTTCATCGCTTCATAATCCGCAGGGCGCGAACCGTATTTTGAATTCGCCCATTGCTCGAAGGCTTCATATCCCACAAACGCGAACGACTCGCAAGTGTGATGTCCTGAGTGCATCTTCGACGGGTCTTTCAACGTGGTCGCGGTCAGGAACATGCCAGGCGGAGTCTCATCTTTTAGTACTGCATCGGTTAATCCATCTGAATAAATTTTATCCACATCGGCATGGTCGTAAAACCAGAAGTTACCCGAGTCGAGCCCAGCGTCGCGCCGAAGGTCCATGTCTGTGGCGAAGAATAGGCTGAGGCAAGAAGTGGAATATCGGACAGATTCAACTTTCCGCTTGAGTCGAGGCGAGAGCTTTTCCTTCCCAATTAATTGACCGAATGTCACCTCAGGGTCAGCATTGGAGATGACAACATCCGAGCGGATCTCTTCGCCACTGTCCAATTCCACACCGATAACTTTTTTCCCTTCGACAAGAATCCGCTTCACTCTGCACTGAAGCCTGATCTCACCACCCGAGCGTTTCAGTGCTCTGACAAATGCTCGCGGCAATGCGAACGCCCCGCCGAGCGGATAGTAGCCGCCGTCAAAATAATGATGGGTGATGCCTGCATGCATAAAAGCAGAGACTTTGGATGGCGGCATTCCGTGATCGCCCGCCTGACCTGCCAATACACCGCGCAACACGGGGTCGCTGATGTGCGCATTGATGAGGTCGGCGCCCGTGGCGCGCATCCACTTGAGAATAGACGGCGCACTCGTCACAGCTTTCAATGGCTGGTTCAGTTTGCCAATATTTGAAAGCGAATCCATCATGGTTGTGAGATCGGCAAAATATGAATCAATGCCTTTTGCTTCATGTGGAAATTGACTCTTCAACCGCTCAATTAAATTTTCTTTGCCTTTGGGAAAATCCACGCGCTTGTCACCGATAATGATGTGATCATAGCCATCAGGGTTAAGCTCGCAGAAGGTCAGATCTTGCGACACGCCAAGCCCTTCATAGATATTCCGCAGATGACCACCCTCATGCAGGTCACCGATGTAATGCACGCCAGGACTAAAGCGATAACCTTCGAGAGTGAATGAGTGTGTCCATCCGCCTGGCCTGTCGTGTTGTTCGAGCACGATTACTTTTTTGCCAGCTTGTGCAAGTGCCACTGCGGCAGTAAGCCCGCCCGCGCCTGAGCCGATGATGATTGCGTCGTAGGATGTCATTTTTCCTCCAATGGCTTTTGAATTAATTAAGTTGTTTTATAAAAGCCCTCGCCTCATGTGAGGCGAGGGCAGAACACTACAAAGGCTTTCGGTAAATTGTATTTTGCTTCACTACTTGAAAACCGCAATCTTCATAAACGTGCGTTGCGCCGCTTAAATTTTCAGTATCCACCCCCAATGCAGATTCATTCATCCCCGCCTCTTTTTGTGCATACAAACTTTGAACGATCAAGGCGCGGGCCAATCCCTTTTTGCGCCACGGCCTTCGAACGCTAATGAACTCGGTAAAACCGCGTTTGCGTCCGAATTTTTTATTCTCCTCAAAGTTGATGAACGACTTCACCTGCCCTGCCACCTGATTTGTGGCAACATCCCAGGCAATCTTCCATAGTTGAGGCTGAAAAGTGGTCTTGTTTGTCAACCAAGATTGATAGTCTTCTTCGGTGGGAGCTGAAAACCCCCAATGATCCTGAAACGCTTCCATGTCTGCATCCCAAATGGCGCGGTAATGATCTGGTGAAACGGGGCGTACTTCCAGCCCTTGTGGAAGTGGAAAATCAGGAATATTGTCCAGTGTTGGGCGAATCATTTCATAAAAGTGGCGAGTTGGATTGTAGCCAGTCTTTTCAAGCATCGTGATCAATCCGGCCTGCGCCTCGCCGACAAAAGCTTGAAAATATTTTTCCCGCTCTGCTGCATGAGATAGAGATATCTTCTTTAAGCGATTTTCAATCCATTGCAACATCCGTCTGCCGATTCCTTTGCGCCGCCAGGCCGGGGTTATGAATCCCACCGTTGGATAGATCAAAGGCCCATTGGTTTCATCTATCCACCAACCGCGTGTATAGCCAACCACTTCTCCATCTATTTCAGCGAAGATCATGTCCTGATATGGATCGCAATTTGTTAGGTGGGAATAATTATTGGCAACATCTTCTAAAGTGTCTGCACGTTCGATTTTATCTGCCTCTGCGCTAGCCTCAACGACTTTGATCATTTTTACATAATCACTTTCACCTGCAAAATGGCGAAAATGGAGTCCCTTAACTGCAGGGGCATTATCTAGGTTGATTGTGTTCATTTTATTTTCCTTCTTGCTTAAAACGAATGCGAACTAATTAGTTTGGTTACCTAGATTCACTTTCCGCGAAGTGTAATTTTCATAATCTGGCACCAGGCGCACATACTCTCCATCCATCAGAGGGGAAGAGATCATAAAATCTGCTGAGGCGCGGTTGTTGGCAATTGGAATATTCCACACCACAGCCATGCGCAAAAGCGCTTTGACATCGGGGTCATGTGGCTGGGGTTCTAGTGGATCCCAAAAGAAGATGAGGAAGTCGATTTTGCCATCTACGATCTTTGCACCAATTTGCTGGTCGCCGCCGAGCGGCCCGCTTTTAAGTTTGATGATCTTGAAGCCAAGTTCCTGTTCCAAAATCCTCCCTGTTGTGCCTGTTGCGTAGACCTGATGATGAGCCAGAAGGTCGCGGTTGAACTTTGCCCATTCGACCATGTCCCGTTTTTTATTATCGTGCGCCACAAGGGCGATCTTTTTATCATGTTCCATGGGAATTTTCTTGTGAGGCATAATGCTCCTATTTCTAATAAAACTACAAGGATGGACAAAACTTTTACCACAAAGGCCTTCTATAAGATCTCTGTGTTCTCCGTGGTGAAACGTAGCCCGTGTTCACTCAGTCGTCATCAGCTTGACGTAAATTTCTTCCAACGCGGACTCGCGCATGGAAAGATCCATCAACGTCCACTTGTTGGCAGAGACGGTTTCCAACATGCCGGCAATCGCATCCACTTCGGCGGTGCGGAAAATATAGTTGCCATTGACCTGCTCGTAATCCAGTTTTTGATCTGCGTGAAAGATGACCTGATATTCGCGCTTGCCCAACCTTGCGCGGATGGCGTCCATCGTGTCGAGGATGAGCAGTTTCCCATTCTTAATGATCGCCACGCGGTCGCAAATGGTTTCCACATGGAAGAGATTGTGTGCGCTCAATAGAATGGTCTTGCCTTCGCGGCGCAGCGTTTTCAGATAATTGATGATGAAGAACGAGGTCAGTGGGTCTAAGCCAGAGTTCGGTTCATCGAGGATGAGTAATTCAGGGTCGTGTAACAACGCCCGTGCAATGGCCGTTTTGCGCTTCATCCCTTTGGAGAATTCGCCAGTCAGTTTCTTTGTCTCATGCAAATCCAGAGAGGCGAGAAGCTCGTCGATCCGCGCCAGCGCTTTTTTGCGCGGCATTTGATACAACTCGGAAAAGAACAGCAGATACTGTTGGGCTGTCATTGCTTCATACAGCGGACTTTCCTCAGGCAGGTATCCAATTTTCTGCTTGATCTTCGCGCTGCCTTTTTGAATATCTTCCCCCATCACACGTACCACGCCTTCGCTTGGTTCGATCAACCCTGCGATCATTTTCATGGTGGTGCTTTTTCCTGCGCCATTGTGACCGATGATTCCAACGATCTCGCCCGCACGAATTTGTAAGTTTAGCTCGTGGACGACTGTAGTATTATCGTACCGCTTGGTAACATTTTCTATGGTTATCATGATGTAATTTTACTTGTTTAATAATTTCAGTGCTCAGGCATCTCTCAACAATAACGAAAGGTTTGTCGAGATCAATAAGGGCATATGGGAGTTTTATGAATCAAATTCTTGTCATTGCATGGCGTGAAGTCACACGCCTGCGTAAGCGGTTTGGCGGTGGCGCAAGTCCACTGGCGGTAATTGCCTTGCTGGCAGTGTTGGGCCTGTCTGCGTATTATCTTCGCAGCACGGTCTCGCTTGGAAGCGGCTTGTATCGCGTTGGTGTTTCTGGCGATGTGCCTGCCATTAGTGACAGCCGTTTTGCAGTGATGGAAGTGGATGCAGAGCAAGGCCAAACTTTGCTCGAACAAAAAAATATTGATGTGTTCATCGACGGCTCACAAGTGTTTGCTCGCGGAGATGATAAGTCACAATTTGCAGTACGGGCATTGAAGCAGTACATGGAAAAGCAGGAATTGATTCGTGTGGGTAATTCCTTTGCAGACGCGGATGCGTTTCCGCTTCGGGTGGCGATCAACTATTTTGGTGAGGATCAGGCCGCAGAGCAGGCAGAGGCGGGAGTGCCCCTTTCTGTTGCAAAACCTGAAGAGATTATTATCCCATCCCTCACGCCGCCCCCCGCACCCTTCACACAAGTCCTCGTTGCGCTGCTGTACATCATGCCGATCACTTTCATCAGCATCTTTTTCACCAGCAGTTTTATGGATGAAAAAATGAATCGCCGCCTGACGATCTTGCTTTCTGCGCCTGTGACTCCCTTTCAGATTATTTTTGGGAAGATGCTGCCCTACGCGATCTTTGCTCTCGCTTCAACCGCGCTGATAGCTGGCCTGACCAAAACGAACATTCTCCTCGCTCTTGCCATTTTTGCGCCAACCACGTTGTTCATCTTCGCGATCTATTTGATGGTGCCGCTTTTCTATCGTACCTTCAAAGATACAACTTTTATTGCAATGCTCGTCACCACACTTACGACAGCTTACCTTGTGTTTCCTGCAATGTTCACCAATGTGAATGACCTTGCCTATATTTCACCGCTGGCATTGGCTGTGAAAATGTATCGCAATGAACCATTTGGCTGGCGTGAATATTTGTTCCCGTCCCTGCCAATGGCGGCGATCTTTGGGCTTGCCATGTTTGCAGGGACACGCCTGCTGAACGAAGAATTTTTGATGGGTTATAAACCGCTCACGCGCAAACTCAGTGACGCGATCTATTTGATGATGGCACACGCCAAGCCATATATTGCCGTACCGTTGTGGAGTTTGATCACCATCCCAGTTGTGTATATGACGCAGATCGTCTTCCTTGCGTTTGCAACCAACCTGCCTGTGGGGTTGATCCTCGGATTTACACTTTTTGCTTCAGCGCTAATAGAAGAGGTGGTCAAAACGGTTGGCATTGTTGCGCTGGCCGAACATGGCGCAGTAAAGAGCTGGCGCGAGATCATTGGGCTTTCATTTTTATCTGCTTTAGGATTTTTAGTTGGTGAAAAATTGCTGCTGTTGGTCTCCATCAGCATGGTATCTCAGGCTCAGGTTTCAGGCGCGTTATTTGGCGCAGGCTTGCTTTTGTTTATTCCGCTGATTGCGCATTTTGTTTTTTCCAGCATTATCACCATGCTGCGGACAAAGCTGAGATTCCCTTATTGGCTGGCTGTGGGAATTGGGACCGTCGTGCATTTTATTTATAACGTGTATGTTCTAAGAGGTGGAATGTGATCGCCCCGTTTTTTGCAATTGTCAAAAAGGAATTGGTGTCCGTCATTCGAGACCGTACTATTATCATCTCGATCTTGATCCAGTTATTTATCGCTTCGTTTTCTTCTGCGTTGTTGCTGGGTATGTTGTCGTTGTACGACTCGGATACGATCATGAACTTTGGCGGCGCTGGGATCAAGATCGGAGTGGTCAGCTCAGCGGATAATACATTGGCCTCGTTGATGAGTGAGCGTGGCTTGACGGTCATTCAGTACGCCACATTGAAGGAAGCACAGGCAGCATTTTTCAATAATCAAGTCAGCGCAGTAGTGGATACTCCATTGGATGATAACGGAATTACCCAGATCAAGCTCTACCTGCCAGAGTTGGATGCGATCAGTTCGTTGATTCGCATGGTGATTCAGGAGCCGCTCAAGCAATATGAGAATTATTTGCGCAGCCAAAAGGGGATTGAAGTCCGCTACGCCGATTTGAAAGGCAAGCCTTCAACCTCATACGAGTTTGTGTATTCGGTGCTCATCCCCATGCTGATGTTCTTCCCTGCCTTTGTCTCTGGCAGCATGTCTGTGGACTCGCTCACCGAGGAAGTGGAAAATAAGACTTTACAAACCCTTCTCTCCACTCCGCTGAACATCAATGGCATGGTCGGGGCGAAGATTCTGGCTTCGGTGATTCTTGCTTTCCTCCAATGCGTTGCATGGTTGGCATTGCTGCAAGTGAACGATATTGCCATTCAAAACACGGGTTGGATTCTTTTGCTGGCTGCCATCATTGCAGGAATCACTTCCACTGCGGCGGCATTGGGCGCTGTGATGCTGCAAGACCGCGAACGCTCGCAGTTCATTTACTCCCTTTTACTGCTGGCTGGCGCCGGTATTAGTACCTTGTTAAACACATCGCCAATCACGGCGTTGTCGCGATTGGCGATTGGCGATGCTTATACAAATGGATGGAATGTAGCGGTCTTTGCTGTATTTTTGGCTGCGCTCTATTTCCTGTTGACGAAAATGTCACGCAGGCTGCTTGCTTGATATTATTGTTTCAATGCGCCCAGCGCCGCGCCGACGATGCCCGCATCGTTCAGTAGTTGCGCAGGGACTACCGGCGTTTCAATGGTCAGCAAAGGCAAAAATTTTACAGAGTCTTTGCTGATGCCGCCTCCAATCACAAACAGGTCGGGCCAGAAAAGATTCTCCATCGTATTCAAATAACGATTCAGCCGTTTTGCATATTTTTTCCATGAAAGTTTGTCGCGTTCACGGGCAAATGCCGAGGCGCGGAACTCTGCATCTTTGCCGTTTATTTCGAGGTGACCAAATTCCGTGTTGGGGAGCAAATGTCCGCGGTGAAAGATCGCGGTGCCAATACCTGTTCCGAGAGTGATCATGATGACAGTCCCAGGCTGGCCGCTTCCGGCGCCAAAGGTCATTTCTGCGAGGCCGGCTGCATCTGCATCGTTGATTAGGGTGCATTCACAACCTGTGATCGTGCTGAAGAGGGCATCGGCGTTTGTGCCAACCCATTTCTCTGAGACATTGGCAGCCATCATTGCTACTCCGCCTTTGATAGGGGCGGGAAAACCGATACCGATGGGGCCATTCCAATTAAAAGATTCCGCGATCTGTTTGACCACGTTTGCGATTGGTTCAGGTTCGCCTTTTTTTGGCGTCTTGATGCGAATCCGCTCTGCGAGCAATTTGCCAGTTTCTGTATCTACCGGTGCGCCTTTGATGCCCGAGCCGCCTACGTCAATTCCAAGAATTTGCATGGTCTATTCCTAAATTTGAATTTTATAACAGGCCGATTTAACCACATAAACCTGTTTGAGACAATTTATTTTTTTACTATGCTGTATCAGCGAAAACGTTCCAACGCCTTGAAAATGGCATTTGCGCCAAATTCGATTGCTGCTGCCGGCACGCGTTCGTTCGCAGCGTGGATCGTGGCAGAGAAATTGAAATCTTCGGGCAATGTCATTGGCAGGAAACCGTAGGTTTGAATTCCCAGCTTAGAGAAAAACCGTCCATCTGTAACCCCGCTCAAAAGGAGAGGGATCGGAACTCCATCCGGGTCTGCTTCCCGCAAAATGCTAGAGAACATGTCAAACATCCCCATATCCGGCTCAGATGGGCCGGGGTCAAATTGAAGCACTTCAAGATCAACTTTATCCCCAACGATCGGACGCAGTTCATTGACCATGTCTTCGGGTTTGAAACCAGGGAGCAATCGGCCATCCAACTCAAGGGAGATTTCACTTGGAATGACATTTACCTTTGTGCTTCCATGCAGGATGGTAGGACTGACCGTATTATGGAAAAGCGGATAAAAGATGCGCCCGCGGTCGCCAAGCAAATTCAAAATGGATTTTGTCATGGCTGGGTTGTTCAACTGTCCAAGCAGCATCCCTTGCACGCCGCCCAAAGCAGATGCCATCGCTTCGACCATCAATCTTGCCGGAGGAGTGATATGAACTGGGGTATGGTTTTCGTCTAATTGCTTGAGCAGCCTTGAAAGCTCTGCCATCGCACCGCCACGAACAGGCATGGAGCCATGCCCGCCTTGCCCGCGCACGGTTGCTTTCATCCAGCAGATTTGTTTTTCCGAGATCATGATCGGGTAAAAACGCTTTTTGCCGATCTGCAACGTAAACCCGCCAAACTCACCGATGGCGTAGCGGATATCCTTAAACAGATCTGGATGTTCTTCAACAAGGAACTTCGCGCCGAAGTCGCCGCCCGCCTCTTCATCGCTGACAATTGCCAGCAAAATATCCCCGGCAGGTTGCAACCCTTCAGCTTTTGCACGCAGGAAGGCAGCCACCATCATGGCCACTCCGCCTTTCATATCCAATGCGCCGCGTCCCCAGACCACTCCATCTACAAGTTTGCCTTCAAATGGTGGATGATCCCACTTCTGGTTTTCCGTAGTGACTACATCCACGTGACCATACATCAGAATGGGTTTTGCTTTTCCAGCTCCCTTAATTCGCGCGATCAGATTAGGCCGGTTCGGCGTCTTTGCCAGGATAGTGGCTTCAACCCCGGCTTCGCTTAAAAGTCCGCGGATATAGGCAATGCATTCAGCCTCATTACCCGGCGGATTCGTAGTGTCGAATTGAATTAGTTTTTGCAGGATCTCTGCTGGGCGTGCATATATTTGTGATTGATCGGTTCCCATGTTATGCTCCTGAAAGTTTTCCCTTCAAGTGATTATAGCACTTTGAATACATGGGGCTTTGAGCGGATGATGCCTTGAATTAGGGATATTCGTCATTAGTCAACCATATACAAAGGGGGTAAGATGACAATAGAAGATTTTCTGAAAGAGCGGGTGAAAAACCCGCTACCGACAATTTCCATATTGAGGAAAGCGGTGCTTTTGAAAGGGTGTTTATAGATCATGAAAACATTAAATAGCTCACTATCTGATCTGACTGGTGCCAGACAAACTATGTTGACATGGGCCAGAGTCATCGAATCATATGCAGATATTCCCGATATCTATAAAAGCTCATGTAGTGCTGTGTTAGAGAATATCCAGCCGTTTCCGTATGTGGTGCTTGTGCCATCCATACGGGAAGACAGGCAGAGAAGATCATCCGAGAATTTGATTTGTGAGATCAATAACAGCTTTTATATATGGGAGCGCATAGGCAATAAGGTCCTTTCAGGCGTCTATCCGATAAAGACCATTAACTTTCTTGAGCTGGGAAGCGTTCTTCTGTCATCATGGCTTACCGTTAGCGGCCTGAAAGGGGATGGATCTCCATCTTCCTTTACTATTGCGTTTAATACGTCAACTGGGCGGTATCTGACACCTTTCATCAGCAAAATGCGGCCTGCTCCCACAGATATGAATGAGACCGATTGGAAAGCCGAACGAACAAAACTTGATTATCTAGGGTCTATCAACTTCAAGTTTATGAACTTTGCTCGGGAAAGCCTGATAAGCGGCGAAAAGGTTATTCAGTCCATTTTGCAGCCCAAAATTCGCAAGCACATTTTTACCCTCTTTGGTCAAAAGATCTACCGCACTGTGGAACTGGCGCACCTTGTCCTTCTTACCGATAAGGAAGTTATTTTTCTTAGCGACGATAAACAAACCACTGAAGTCAAAGGCGAGAGATATGGCGGCATATGGCAATATGTCGCATTGCAGAACATCTCGGCAGTTTCCCTAACCGAGTCTTCTGATGGCCTTGTCACTTTATCGTTAAAGCTCTCTTTTGGTGATCGAAAATTGGACAAGACTTTCGAAGCATCTAACAAGTCAAGGCTGGAAGATTTCAAGAACAAGCTTCAACAAATGATCGGACAGACCACGGTATAGCCATATAGCCACGCATAAAATGGATTTGAGGTGCCGTAGCATGAGTTTATAATCATCTCATGCATACTTTGCTAAGATCTCGGCTGATTCGTTTCTTTCTGCTTGCGTTTGCCCTCCTTGTGGCTTTTCTTGCCTATCTCTTTTACGATCTACCCTCCATTACGTCCATCCCCGAAAACTTAAATCAACCCAGCGTCAGCATCACTGACCGCAATGGGAATCTGCTTTACGAGATCATCCCAACCGAAGGCGGGCGCAATGCTGTATTGTCTGCGGAGAGCATTCCTCAGTGCATGAAGGATGCAACGATTGCGGTGGAAGATAAAAATTTCTATCAAAATTCAGGCGTGGATGTTGCGGGAATTATCCGCGCTGTGTGGATCAATCTGCAAGGCGGCGAAACTTTATCAGGCGGGAGCACCATCACTCAGCAGGTAGCACGGACTCTGCTATTGGGAGATGAAGTGACTCAGCGCACCCTGCGCCGTAAGTTGCGTGAAACTGTCCTCGCATGGCAGTTGACCCGTGCCTATTCCAAAGATGAAATACTTGCGTTGTATTTGAACCAGATCTATTATGGCGGCATGGCGTATGGGGTGGAGGCTGCATCACAAACTTATTTTGGTAAATCTGCTTCGGAACTTTTATTACCTGAGTGCGCTTTGCTGGCAGGCCTGCCCCAAACCCCCGGTGTGTATAACCCATTTACAAATCCCGATCTCGCGCTTGAGCGCCAACGAGTGGTGCTGGGCCTCATGGAAAAAAATGGGTTTATTACCACTGCCGAAAGACAAGATGCCGAAATTGCACCACTTAGCTATAACCCTGAACCATATCCAATTAATGCCCCGCATTTTGTTTGGTTGATAAAAGACCAGCTTGATGAACTCTTTGCATCCGGTCAATTGAGCGCAGCAGATTCATTGATCATCCGCACCACGTTGGATTTGACCATGCAGCACCTCACCGAGGAGATCGTAAAAAGGCGCATCGCGTCGTTCAAGCCCAAAGATGGAGAGACCAGCCTCAACGTCAAGAATGCGGCGGTGATTGTCATCGACCCGCATAATGGAGAAGTGCTCACATTAGTTGGCAGTGCCGATTACTTTGATTCTTCCATCCATGGCGCACTTAATATGGCAGTTGCGCAAAGGCAATCAGGGTCAGCGTTTAAGCCCATCATTTATACCGCTGCGCTAGACCCGAAGCAGCAACATGCTCTCACGGCTGCATCCACGTTGATGGATGTAACTCACACCTTCACCACAAAAGATGGTCAACCGTATCAGCCCGTCAATTATGATGGCAGGGAGCATGGCTTTGTTTCTGTGCGCGAAGCGCTTGCTTCTTCCTTGAATGTGCCCGCCGTGTTGACTTTGCAAAATATTGGCATTGAAAATGTGCTTGAGCTTGCCAACCAGCTGGGCATTCGTTCTCTCGAAGCGCCACAAAATTATGATCTTTCCCTTGCGCTGGGCGGCGGACAAATGAGTCTGCTGGAGTTATCTCGTGCATATGCCGCGTTGGCAAATAATGGCAAATACGCAGGCAGTATTTTTATTCTTGATATCAAAGACACTGACGGAAATCTGATATATGAGCCGGAAAAAGAACATGCGCTTCAAGTGATCGACCCGCGTGTAGCATGGCTCATCTCTGATATTCTCAGTGATGACCGCGCCCGTTCAACGGGCTTTGGCATCAACAGTGTTCTAAAGATTGATCGTACTGCCGCTGTAAAAACAGGTACCACCACAAACTACCATGATAACTGGACCGTGGGCTACACACCGAATCTGCTTGTTGGCGTTTGGGTGGGCAACAGCGATTACCAAGCCATGCACAACGTAACCGGACTCACAGGCGCGGCGCCTATTTGGGCTGAGACCATGCGCTCCATTTTGCAGGGACGCCCCGATAAAAATTTTGAGCAACCTGATGGGCTTCTTCAATTTGAAGTATGCGATCTTTCCGGCTTGCTTCCTACTGAAGCGTGCCCGCACATCAAAAAGGAGTGGTTTATTGCAGGCACCCAGCCGACCACGCCAGATACCTTTTATCAACGCACCACCGCAGGCGATATTGTTTTGAATATTCCCATCGAAGCGCAGGATTGGGCACGCTCACAAGGCTTGCCTTTATTGGAAGATGCCAACGGGCTATCTTCTTTATCGAATACATTAACCCTCACGTCTCCTGTTGATAACACAACGTATCGCATCACCCCCAACCTTGACCTGAGTGCCCAACAATTATCATTCGCTACGCTGACAGTACCCGGCCTCACACAAGTCACCTTCTTTGTGGATGGCATTGCAGTAACAACTCTCTCCACGCCTCCATTCCAAACCTGGTGGACATTATCTTTGGGAGAACATTACTTTTGGGCTGAAGGTGTAAAAGAAAATGGCGAAGTAATTCAAAGCAATGTGGTGACGATTGTTGTGGTTGAATAGCAGCCTCAAGAAAACGAACAGGCTGTCCGCTTTTGGGACAGCCTGTTATATTTGATTATTAAGCCGAAGGCTCTAACGGGTCTATGGGCAGTTGCAAATAGAAGTTGCTGCCCGGGAGTTTGGCTTCATCATGCCCTGAGCTTTCCACCCACACCTTGCCGCCATGTGCTCTCGCAACGCCCCGCACGATCGCCAGCCCCAACCCTGGCCCGCCGCCCTTGAAAGATGTTTTCCCCGAAGAATGGATCGACACATCCCCAACCTGATAAAACTTCTCAAATATCAGTTCATGGTGTTCCACATCCAGACCAATGCCGGTATCTTGAACTCTGATCTCAACGCCAGGAATATTTTTTTCCATCATAATTGGGTATGAACGCACAATTACCTTGCCGCCATCCGGCGTGTATTTAATGGCATTGACGATCAGGTGATACAGCGCTTTTTGGATCAGTGCAGGGTCGGCATTAATATTAGGTGTTTCTGCTTCCTCGGCAATGGTGATTTCAATGGTGCGTTCTGCGGCTGCTTTGGCAAGCTCATGCACAGTGTCGCTGATGACTCGCTTTAATAGCACTGGTGCGGCTTGCAGTTTCAATGTCTCGCTATCAATGCGGGTCACATCCAGCATGGTGTTGACCACTTCGTGCATACGGTCTGCGCCTTTGATGATCCCCTCCATTACTTCATGAATGACCGGATTGGTCTTTATTTCTGGGAAGGAATTCAACACGTTGACATACCCTTTTAGAACGGTCAACGGGGTGCGGAGTTCATGCGCGGCGACCTGAATGAATTCCAGTTTGTTGCGGTCTAAATGATGCAACACCTTATTTGTATTTTGCAGATCCTGTATCGCGATCTGGTCATTCTCGCGGATGCGGTCCAACGTAGTTCGGATGATGTTGATCGCCATGCTAGGGCTGCGGCTAAGCATGATCTCAAAATTTTTCTTGTCCATTTCCAAAACTGTGCAGTTTGTGAGAGTGCGTACCGTGGCAGACCTTGGCACATTTTGGATCAACGCCATTTCACCGACCAGATCTCCTTTGCTTGCAATTCGTAAAATGCGCTCCCCGTCATGCTCGCTGATATTTTTACTGATGGTCGCGATGCCATCTGCGATGATGTAGAAGACTTCCTCGTACGCGCCTTCATGGCATAAAGTATGCTCAGGTGGATACGTGCAAAGCTGAGACATGGATGCCATCGCATGAAGCTCATTCTCTGTCAACCCCTTGAATGCCAGATGCAAAAGAGTGATTTTGTCTAATGGTTGGGTTTGTAACATGCTGACAGTATAACTTTTTCAGCGTTTGATAATCATTGCTTTTGAATGATAAATTTGGATAAACAAAAATGCCTGACAAGCTGTAAAGCCGTCAGGCATTTTTACTTTTTACTTCACCACAAACACACTGCCCGCACCCCGTCCGCCGACATCGGGGAAGTAGAACTCTGAAGCGGTCGGGGGAATGACGTTGAAAGTGCCTGCTGAACTGGCTCTCGCAAGGTAAGTGTAGACGTATGTCCCTGCGGGCAGGTAATCTGCCGAGAGAACGACCTTCTCATCGCGCAGCTCTGTATGCGTGAAATACCACCAACCCCAGCCGCGCTCCTTGTAATCTTGCGCGGTGTAGGAAGATGGGACAGCCGTATCTGTGGCGAGGGAGGCATCCAACGCTTCCAACCCCGCCGGAAGCGGGTCGTTGATGGCGATGTAGTGTACCGCCGCTGGGACAACCACCGTCAAACGGACTTTGACCAACTCGCCGCGTTCGATCTCGGTGATGGCTGTCTTCGGGTCATCCAGCGCAAAGTATTCACGCGAGAGACTCACCCCTTGATCCAGCGGTTGAATTTCAGAAACGGGCAGGCTTGTACTGAGATAGGCCGAATAATACAAGTTACCTTGTCCACGGCCGCGAGTGATGACGAGGGAGTTGGCTTGCTCTTTCAGCAAATTCTCAAGCTGTACTTGCAAGTTAACGGTATCGGTCAAGTTATCTTTGTTCGCCTGACCTTCTTCCAAAAGATCGCCGTTCAATCCAACGGAGTATTTATAGTCTGTTTCAAATTCTTTGGATTCGATCAGCCAATTGGTCAATGCAATGAGCGACCAGGCAGTCTCTTGGGTGGAGTACCAGTGACCGCCATCACGATGCGCCATCAACCAGCGGACAGCATTTGCCGTGATGGGATTGGTTGGGTCGATCTGCACGAAGGCATTCAAGACAATGGCCGTTGTGCGCGTGTCGGAGTTCCAGTTCCAATGGTCTTTGGTGGATTCTTCCCAGTGTGCGCCCGCTGCCGATTGGACAGTGGCAGTTGTCAGGTCGGAAAGAAGCGTGGAGATGCGCGAGTCTTCGGGGTCGAGCAGATACATCGCCTGCGCCAGGTAGGCTTCCCCATATAAATCCAAAGATGCGCGTTGCTCGAAGATAAAGTTGGTCTGCCCTGCGCCGAGTTCATTTGCGCGTGCCAACACGTACAACATAAATGCGTGGCGGTTGTATTGCCATGAGGCATCATTACGCCTGAGGTCGGGCAGGTTGTCTTTCAAATAGCTGATGCCATTATTCAAAACGGTTTCTGAAATTGGGTAGCCAGATTCTTTTGCTTCAAGCAACCCATACACAACATACGCAGAAGTTTGTGGGTCGCTCAATTCACCGTCCCACCAATTCCAACCGCCGTCATACTTTTGCTTGGCATAAATGCGTTGTAAGGCAGCGTTGACTTGTGCGTCCACATCTGCTTGCAGGGGAGTGGGCATTCCAGCGGTTTGCAATGCGCGCATGGTGATGACGTTCGGCAGGAAGCGCGAAATGGTTTGCTCCATGCACAGGTATGGATAATCTTCAAGATAGGTCAGACCCGATTGCATGGATGCGGCAAGTGAAGGCGAAACTTCGATGGAGAGATTTGCGTCTGTGAAGTTCAGAGTGGTGGGCAGCTGAATGTTTTCCATGAACGAATTTGCAGAAGAGATCATGCCTGAGGTACCAACGATCTCCGTTGCTGTGAAGTTGAAAACGGGAATGCCCTGCTCAGACAGTGTGCCCGCCGCGGGTTTGCTCGCATCAGTATATTGCTCACTGACTGCGGTGGCGGTCATATCTACTCGTTGGGCATCATCTTTTACTTTCACATCCCAAGTGACATAGGCTTGCTGCCTGCTTTCCAC
>CAZHOX010000021.1:0-3998 GCA_964534345.1 uncultured Anaerolinea sp. | reverse complement strand
CGCTGTGTCTTTGAAATTCTCACGCACCGTGATCACGCCCAGATCACCGCCACCACCGCCGCCGGCTTGCGCCCCGTCTGGAATGGTCTTGCGATAATTGGCATTGAAATCATCCGCACTGGTGACGATGCCCAAGGCAGTGCTCACGCTCAATGGCTGCTTGGAATAGAAGCTATCCAGCAAAGGTGCAGTATTGGAAGGCGCAAGCGCCAATACCGCTTTATCTACCACAGCCAGTGATACATCTGCCGAAACAGGTTTATCGTTAATGTCTGTTGTCTTAATCGTGTAAGTAACTTCATCTCCCGGCCCTGCTGTTTCTTTGTCCGCAGTAACCGAAACGTTGATCGCTTTTTGCGCTGTATCAATATTGATCTGTGCCATGCCGATCTTGAAATCAGGTGCGCCAGAATTTTCCGCGCCGCTGATAACCGTCACAGAAACATAGGCTACAGGAGCGAATTCATCCGTGATGGGTAATTTGTAGATCGTGCTGTTACCTTCGAGCAGGATCACTTCCTGTTTGTAAATATGTCCGCGCTCGTAGGTGACCAGCGCATACACCTTGCCAGAGAATGGCTGTGCGATCAAAAGTTCGGCCGTGTCGCCGGGTGTGTACATGTCTTTGTCTGCGATCAGGCTAAATGCGCGGTCATTAGTCTGTCGCCAGAAAATCTCTGCATCGCTGGCAACCCAAATATAGGTCGAGGCTTGATGCGAATTCCCCTTGGAGTCGTTGACTGTGACAAGTGCCTTGTACACTCCACCTTTAGGCGGGATGAAATTCACTTGCACGCTTCCATCTGCGCCGGTCACTGCTTCCTGTTTACTGACGGGAATTTCCTTCACCGACGTTTCCCAGCGCAGCTGACCCTGCTCATCTTTTTTCTGCACACTGAACCATTGCCGTTCCACAAAATCAACTGTAACTTTTTGATTCACAATAGGCTGTGAAGCCCACCCAAGCACGACCACGCTAAACGGCTGCTCCTCGCCCGCCGTGCCGATGTATCTCTCCGAACGGATGCCCGCATAAAATTCACTTTGATGCACGATCACACTCGTCCCGCCGCTGACGGTGTTGCCTGCTACATCCGTCACATTGGCAGAGAATGACATTTGCTGGCTGATCTTGCTTTCGCCTGTGTCAAAGGTTTGCGAAACATCAAGGTGGCCGCTTGCATCTGTTGACCCTTCGCCTTCGTCTACTGTGTTGTTAGTCACGCTTTGGTCTGGCGACCAATATATATCTCTATCCCAATCCATGAAGCTGTATTGGCTGTATTTGGAAGAAGGCGTGAAATAAAAAGTTGAAGATTCAACGAACCAATTAACAGGCGAATCCCTCAAGACACCGCCGGAATAATATTCAGCGTCCAATCCAAAGGAGACAGAATCTCCCGAAAGGATATTTGTCTTGTCTGCTGAGGCGCTTACTTCAAACTCCGGCTTTTTGTACTCCGCAACGCTGAAAGTCACTGCGCTGATCGGCGCCTCTTCGGGCGAGTCAGTTTTATAAATATAAATGTTGTACATGCCTAGTGATACTTCGGGCGCCAGTTTGATCTTCCCGCTGAAACTGCCCAGTTCATTGACTGACACATATTCAGAAAAGATCTTTTCTCCCCATTGCTCCGCCACCACATAAACTTGTGTTTGCTTCGGCAGGCTGTAATGCAAGTCATCATTCTCGCGCAGGATGCCCTTGAAGAAAACTTCCTGATCAGGGCGGTAGATGGGCCTGTCGGTGTAGAGATAGCCGAACAGGTTCGTCATGCCACTGTAGTAATTCTCGTACAGCCCAAAGTCTCCCGCGCTGACTCCGCTGCCCCAATACAAGGCCGTAAAACCAAAATGGCTGTCGTCTTCCACTTTGGCATAATTTACCGACTTGATATTCTTGAGATAAGCCAGACCATTTTTGTCAGTTGTGGTTTGGCCAACCTCAACGAATTTGTCGTTATAAAACGTGACCGGCACATTTTGCTGCGGCACACCACTTTCCAGGTCTGTCACCCATGCGAGGGCTTCAGTGGGTGTGGCTTTAAAAGTGATATTGTCTGTAGCAACGATGAATAGATTGCCCTGTAAAAAGCTGGTTGTATTTTCAAACGGCTTGCTTTTCAAGCCGATGAAATAGAATCCCGGCTCAAGTGGTTTCCCGTTCTCATCTGCGAATTTAATGAGTTCCCGTTCAAGCGAGTTGCGTGGCTCACTGGCTCCAAATGTCCATTCGCGCACGGCTTGTTTTTCAGGCGCAAAGTTTGCTATATCTACCGAGCCGTCGGTGAGGCGTGCAAATTCACCCAGTGTGATGCTGTAAATGGATACGCTTGCCTCGTCAACATTCTGGTGCTCGAAATAAACTTCCTGCTCACCCGCAACACGGTAGATGAGCGGCGTCCATGGCATGGCTAACCGCGCGTAGGGAGAATAGTCGCCGGTGGTAAAGGTGTATGAAATTTCGTCTTTGATCGTGTTGCCATACAAATCTTTCATACCCGGCAGAATGCGAATGATGTAATCTGTTGCGGGGGCGAGGTTTAGTATGTTGAAGGTGTGATTGTATGAGTCGTAATACGTGTTTGGGTTCTCGCCTAAAGAAGGCGTAACAACCACCTTGCCTTTTATGCTCTCAAAATCCATTGGAGAAGCAAAAGAGATCGTGGAATAGAAGCCCGTATTTTTTGCACCTGCTTCAGGGAATACACCAGTGATTGCAGGGAAGGCTACAGTGGCAAATTGCACAGTGAGCCCATTGTATAAGTGGCCGCCATCTTCTGCCTGTGCATTGGCTGAGACCGTCAACTCGTAATAGCTGGCAATATCAAATTTCTCTTTTGGCTCAATCGTTACTGTGGTGAATGTCTCGTCCCAGGTAAAGTTTACTGGCATCACCTTGGATGTTTCGCGGTTGATGATCTGTGTAGCGGCTTCTGTGCTTTCCTGTATCATAGGCTGTTGAAAGGTCACGACGAAGGCCTGATCAAGCGGCACATCTTTCACTTCTTCCATTGGATTTTCTGCGCCATCTTTCAAAGAAAAATTCAAAATGGATGGAGCACGGGTGGCGAATTGCCAAAGGTAGGATTTGTCCAACGTGTTGCCGAGTGTGTCGGTTATGCCCGCTTCCACCTCAACCTGATAACTGGCTCCACTTAATAAGATTTTCTCTGGCTGAAACACATACACCGACGAATTTACCCATTCGCCTTGTCCCTTCACTTCGGGGGTGAATTTCAACGGCTGGATGAGATTGCTTTGTTCTTCCACAATGCTCAATGGAACAACGGGGTGATTGAAGATGACCGTGATGCTGGCGGCTAAATCTACTTCTTGCGTATCTTGTGCAGGGAAGACTTGCGTCACTGCCAGCGCCTCGATGGTTGTAAATTCGATCTTGATATTTTCTTGCGGAGTTGTGCCGTCGCTGGCTTTTGCTTCTGTAGAGAATACGGCGGCATATTCTGTGCTGGGAGTGAGCGGCGTTTCGGGAGTGAAGGAAAATGTTCGAGCGTCGATCCATGTAAATTGGACGGGGACAACTTCCCCGTTGGAAAGAAGCGAGAATGAGTCGCCTGTCTTTAGCGGGTCCATGTCTCGGTCAAATGTAATTTCAATAGTGGGAGATAAATCCAGTCGTTGTCCTTCTACCGGGTTTTGTGCAATAACTCTCGGTCCCTCTGATTGTATTTCCGTTGAAATGGGCGAATGCTCTGAAAAAATACTGGTTGCTAATGAGAGCGTGAGTATGATGATGACAAGAATACCCAGCGCGCGGAGAAGATTTTTATTGTCCATATTTCCTGCCTCCAAAGTAAGTATGCCCCTTGCTGAGATTGATGTCAAGCGGCCTGATTTTGGAACTCACTATATTGACGAATTTTGCTGTTGAATGTTCCGCGCACAAAGATTAGGATAACCATCATATTGTCACTGGTTGGTGTTTGGGCTACACTGGAAAAATAACCAAGAGAAGCATATTTTGCATCACAAAC
>CAZHOX010000020.1:24419-28145 GCA_964534345.1 uncultured Anaerolinea sp. | reverse complement strand
AGAAAGTATTGCCTGAAACTGACATCTTGTATGTGACCCGCGTGCAAAAAGAACGCTTTGAGGACCCGGCTGATTATGAAAAAGTCAAAGGCGCGTATGTGATCGACCCTGAGATCATGAAAGCTGCAAAGAAAGAAATGGCTGTCATGCATCCCCTACCGCGTGTGGGAGAAATTTCTACAGATTTTGATGATGACCCCCGCGCCGCTTACTTCCGTCAGATGGAGTATGGCCTGTATGTGAGAATGGCGCTGCTGGCAATGGTGTTGGGGAAGGCATAGTGCGGTAAACAAGTAGACACGTAGACATAAAAACAGGTACACAGGTTGTAAGCCTGTGTACCTGTTTACTTTTTTTACCTGTATACCGTACCTAATCTTCCGCAGCTCTCGCCATTTCTTCAGGCTCGAAGACGACTTCTTCCTTGCCAGTCAATTTATCATCTATCTTGGAGACGATCAGGCGCAGGTGGCCGTTGTGGGCCACATAATCTAAATCATCGGCAGGGACAGCAAGAACGGGGCAAAGTGTGAAGTTCTCGATCCACGATTCATACAACCCATTGAGGTTATTCAAATATTCAGGAGTGATCTTGCGCTCGTAGTCACGTCCACGGGAGTTGATGCGGTTCATTAAAGTATCCACCGAGGCGCGCAGGTAAATCACAAGATCGGGCGGGGGAAGGAATTGCACCGCCGTTTCGTACAATTCGCGATACATTTTGTAATCGCGGTCGTTGATATTTCCCTGCTGATACAAATTATGAGCAAAGATCTCAGCATCCTCATAAACGCTGCGATCTTGCACCACCGAATTGGGATGCTGCGCCAGATTGAAATGCGAACGCAGGCGGTGCGTCAAGAAGAATACCTGAGAATGGAATCCCCAGGCAGACATGTTCTGATAAAAATCTGCAAGGTAGGGGTTTTCTGTAACCGGCTCATAGAACGGGTCCCACTTCATTTGTTCGCACAGCATTTTTACAAGCGTCGATTTTCCAACACCGATGTTGCCTGCAATGGCAATAAATTTTTTCATGGAACTCTCTCACAGGGGATTTTTTGTTTTTCTTATCTTACCACCGAGTAAATTACGCACACGGAGTTTTAAGATTAACGTTTAAAACAAAAAGGGCGGGTGCTCAACCCGCCCAAATTAAGACATTATTTTTTATGGAATTTCGCCAGCCAGTTCCTTGTCAATCAACTGCTGGAAGCTGGAGAGCGGTTGCGCGCCAACAATGGCAAGCCCATTAACAAAGAATGTAGGGGTAGATTGCACGCCAAGGTTGAGTGAAAAATCCATATCCTTTTGAATAAAGTCATCGTGCTTCCCACTGGAAAGGCAGGCGGTAAACTCATCCACATTCAAGTTAAGATCAGCAGCGTATTGGATGAATGTTGGTTCGTCGAGGGTTTCGCTGCTGAACAACTTCTCATGAAAATCCCAATACGCGCCCTGATCATTGGCACAGAGAGAAGCAATCGCAGAGGGCATTGCTGCGGGGTGAATGGATGTGAGCGGCAAATTGCGATACACAAAACGGATCTGGTTGGGGTATGCATCCAACAAGGCCTGGTATGTTTCATCATGGAAGCGGCGGCAGAAGGGACACTGGAAGTCGCTGAATTCTACGATGGTGATCGGCGCATCGTCCGGGCCGAGGCTTGGGTAGCCTTCGATGGGGATATCGTAGCGGGTGAATTGCGGCTGAGCTGTCGGCGCTTCAGCTACCTGACCGGATGGCTGCTGTGCGGCTGCCGCCTGAGCAGGTACCGCCGCTGTGGCAGTAGAGCCGCGTCCCCAGGCAACATAGCCGACCAGAATACCAACAGCAAACGCCAACACAACAAGTACCGAATAAAAGTGACTGCGTTTGAAGGTGATCGTCTCATCGGTATCGGGCATCATTTGTTCTTCTTCAACAATAGGAATGACCGGTTCAACAGAAGTGGTTTTTTTAGTTTTTGTAGGCATGGGGCAAAATTATAGTCCTTCTATAAGATTTGTGGTGAGGCGCTTTGTCTTTTTGTACATCTTTTTATAAAAACCTGCGTATAAATAGTTGAACTGGAGGTTCTTAATGACTACTCAAACAAAACAACATATTCCCTGGTATTTGTGGCCGTTTGCCGCGATCTGGAAATTACTCGCGGTTATCGTGGAAATGACAGGACGATTCGTGGCAATGGTACTTGGTATTGTATTAATGCTGGTTGGCGTACTCGTCAGTTTGACGATCATTGGCGCCATTGTGGGTGTGCCGCTGGCGTTCATCGGGTTGCTGCTTTTGCTGCGTGGAATATTCTAAGAGAGAATATTTTTTACCACGAAGACACAAACCAAAAGGTGACAGTCACTTTTAAGTGACTGTCACCTTTTGGTTTAAGGGGTATCCACTTTGGGCTGAGTCTCCTGCTTGGGATGTTGTGGCAGGCCACGGGCGGGGCGAGAGGCGAATGCTTTTCGAATCGCCGGAATGCGGAGAGTCAGAAAAATCGCCAGAATCAGTCCGTAGATCAACGGGCGGATGATATCGCCAGAGAGGGAGAAGAGATCGCCTTTTTTGCTCCACGCAAAATGCAGGACCGCCAGCGGGGCAATGTAGTAAACCAGTTGGTGCAGGCGCTTCCAGTTTTTGCCCATGCGCTTTTTCCAAATATCAAACGAAGTGAATGCAAGTGGGATGAGCGCGAGGAAGGTGAGCACACCCACAACGATATACGGTTTTTGCAGCACGGTCTGGGCGATGAGGCTCCACGCGAGACCGTAATCCAAATCTACAAATATGATGACGTGGATGGTTGCATAAAGAAAGGCATATAAGCCGAGAGTGCGGCGGCGTTTGATCGGCTCGCTCCATTTGAAAATGGTGTTAATGGGAGTACACATTAACGAAAGCACAAGCAGGGTGATGGCGTGGCGGCCTGTGCGTTGTTCGAGTTCCTGTATGGGGTTGATGGAGAATGTGCCGGTTGTCCATTCATAGATGATCCATGCCAGAGCAGACCACGCATACAAATGAATGGCAATTTGAAGGGGAGTGAAGCGCTGAAAAAATTTCATCAATTAAAACTGCAAGCTGAGGTCCATGCCGTCATATAGGCTGGCGACCTGTTCGCCATATCCATTGAAGGGAAGTGTAGCCCTGCGGCTGAGTTCGCCAATGCGGCGCTCAGAAGCCTGCGACCAGCGCGGATGATCTACTGCCGGGTTGACGTTGGCATAGAAGCCGTACTCATCGGTAGCGACGGTGTTCCACAAAGTGTTGGGCATTTCGGCCACTAGTTCGATCTTGACAATGGATTTGATGGATTTGAACCCGTATTTCCACGGAACGACAAGTCGGATGGGCGCTCCATTTTGCGGAAGCATGGTTTCACCATAAACGCCCGTTGCGAGGAGGGTCAGGTCATTCATGGCTTCGTCGAGGCGCAGACCTTCCTGATAGGGCCATGGATAGAATGGGCTGCCCTGACCTTTCATCTCTTCAGGGCGATAAACCGTTTCAAAGCGTACATACTTTGCGTTTGAAGTCGGCTCAACCATTTTGAGCAAACTGGCAAGCGAAAAACCATTCCACGGGATGACCATACTCCATGCTTCCACACAGCGCAGGCGGTAAATGCGCTCTTCTTGCGGGAACATGCTCAGCAAGTCTTCCACGCCAAAGGTCTTTGGCGTGCGAACAAGGCCGCCAACTTCCACTGTCCACGGTGTGGTGGT
>CAZHOX010000020.1:0-24319 GCA_964534345.1 uncultured Anaerolinea sp. | reverse complement strand
AGGTCTTTGGCGTGCGAACAAGGCCGCCAACTTCCACTGTCCACGGTGTGGTGGTGAAGCCTTTGGCAAGAGATGCCACTGCTTCCTTGTTGGTGCTGAATTCGTAATAATTGTTGTAGTTGGTGATCTCTTCAAAAGTATTGGCGGAGTCACCAAGTTCGTCTTTCATTGCGGGGCCGGCATCAACAGCGAGTGTTTCAGGGGTTATTTCTGCCACCTCTGGAGCACAGGCAGCCAGTGCCATGCTGCCGGCAACAACGCCCGCAGCTTTAATAAAATCCCTTCGTGAAAGGTAGGTTTCTTTCGGCGTGATTTCTGAAGAACGTATCGGAACTGATTTATAAGGATTGCTCATGACTCTCTCCTTCATTTGAACGGCATTAATACAAATGACGCCCCTATTCTAAAAAAACTTTCTTATTGGAAGATGATAGATTGCTTAGGAAATGGGAGCTTCAACTAATTTTGAAGGAGCGCTTTCCAGTCGATTCTTCAAATTCTCAAGCAGGGCAGTTTGCGCCTTTGTTGCTTCGTTGATGACAAACTTTGCAAGCAAGGCATGGGTATAAATCTGCATCACTTCTTTGAGGTGTACTCCATTTTCCAGCGGTGTGAATGTATATTCCACATTCAATGTAATATTCGGGAAACTATGAACCGTCACATTTATTTGATGAGGCGGCTTCGTAAAAACAGAATGGACCCGAATGCGGTTTCGATACAGGACAATATCCATCCAGCGAAAGGCCTCCACGGTTGTGTAAGAAACATTCTTCACGCCATCCTGTTCACCGAACTGAACAGCCTCCACATGCGTCAACAAAGGCTGCAATCCTACAAAATTGTGGGGGTCACTTAAATGATCGTACACCACCTGTGATGGCACTTTAATTTGGGTTTGGAATTCAAGTGTATATATTGGCATGATCAATGTTCCAGCGTATGCGTACAAAGTGTTTACACAAATAATGGCTCTCTGCCGCCACAGAGAGCCATTAAGACAGACAATATGGGTCTATTCTTTAAAAGAATCCAGAGCAGCTTGCTGTGTTTCGTAATTTGGAATGTTCTGCAAAAAGCCGGTCACTCCAAGCACATGGTACACCTGCGGAGGCGCATTGCACAATTTTACACGCGCAACCTTGAAATGTTCCTCATCAGCCGTGAACAGCTTATACACTTTTTGCACGGCACGCATACCTGCGCTGGTGAGTGTATCCACTTCAGCGAGATCGAGCAGAAGGAAACGCGCACCGGCGTCATACACATCCCTTGCTGATGCAAGCAACAACTCTTCGCTTTGAGCATCCAGCCAGCCTCGCAAATGCAGCACAGTGACGGGAACATTCCGCACGATCTCTTCTTTCGTGATCTTTAATGTAATGTCCATAAGCTCCTCCAAGTTTGATAAATAATATATCTGACTTATAAGAAAGAGAACCTCTCGCCTCTTTCATAACGGACAATTGACCTTGCCCAATAGAGAGTCACCTCCCCTGCACCATGAACCTGCCACCCTCCGTCCATGTCACTCACCATACCGGTGCGCTCATCAATACCGAGCAAGGCAGAATTGGGCAAATCTCGAATCAGTTGTTGCGCCCAGTTTTTTCCAAAATTATTATGGTGAGGCAGCACACACGCACTTGGAATTAAATTCAGTCCACGCATTACTTTCTTTTCATTCGGGTCAAAGTAATATTCGCACAACACCATTGCCCCTGCGCTGCTGCCTGCGATCACCGCTCCTTCCGTGTACGCATCCAACGCGGCTTGCCAGCAAAGGCTGTTGGCAAGAGTCTGTTCCAAATAGCGGGGGAAACCTCCCAGCAAATAGATCAAGCGCGAGGTACGAATGGAGGCGGCGAGAGAAGTATCATTCGCAGATTTTGAGTCGATCACATCCACAGTGAATACATTTTTTGCGCCCAGGCTTTGAAACCAGCGCAAACCATTATTCCCAGCACGTTGATGGTTATCATCTGCCGCCGCTGCCGTGGGAATGATACAAATGGGCGCATCGAAACCACCTGCAAGCTCAATGGCGCGCAAATCCGGTGCAGACATGTTCCCGCCAAATTCCGCGCCGCCTTCCAGAACCAAATATCCCATATTACGAAGGGAAGGAATCCAACGCCGCTTGCAGATCCGGGTACATGGCAATATTTTGCAGAAACCCTGCAATGCTCAACACATAATGGACTTGTGAGGTGGCACGAGAGAGTTTGAAATATGGCGACTTAAAAGTTTCATCGGGGTTTTCCATGCGCCAGGCTTGTGCCTCTTGAATCGGCGTGAACATTTCATACATGGCGTGGATGGCCCGCAGCCCTGCGCTGGTGACCATGTCCACGTCATGCAGGTCAATTAATAAATAACGCGCGCCAGCATTTAATACTGCGCGCGCGTTTTCCAAGGCAAGGTTTTCTGTTTCTCTATCCAGCCGGCCTTCAAAATATAAAACCGTTACAGGTCCCATGGTCTTCTTGACATTAAGTAAACTGGTCATTCACAGGCCTCCACAATAAAAAGAACGACGTTAACAAGATTATACATTAGAGTTCTGGAAAAAATCTAATTTGAGCCACAAAGATACCAAGGCGCGAAGATACAAAAAGTAAAAGACTCTGTGTATTTAGGTATTCGCGGCGGGGTTATCAGATAACTCTCTGAGCCTTAAACAAAACGTCCCTGTGCAAAACACAGAGACGTTTTGTTTATCATCCTAACAATGCAAGTTACTCACCCAGCTTTGTCATCGCAAAATCATCGAAGATGGCAATTGTGCCGCGGCTCTCATCATTGCTTGCCGCAAAGAGACCCACCGAACCGCTGGTGTAGGAAGAGTCTGATACGCTATCTATCATTTGGCCGTTGGCATACAAGGTCATGGAGCCATTGCCGCAATCCAACCCAAGGCGAAGCGAATCGCCACCGAAAGAGATCACATCTGAAGTGCCTTCTTTCAAGAACACATCATCCAAGGCTACCGCAGATTTAATAAAAGCATAATATCCCGTTGGAGATACGCCCACATAATAAAATGAGTTTGTGGTACCTTGTTCGTTACAAATAAAGCCATACATGGCTTCCGGGTCGGAACCCACGTTGGAAATACTGACTTCCAGATGAGTGTTTTCATACACGTTCGTATCAGGTGTAGACCATGTTACATAGTATGGTGTGAAAACGAGGAAGGTAAGGCCGTCATTTAAATACTCTACCGAAGAATTTGAATCTGTGCCGGTACCCCAGCCGCTGCTATCGCTTGAAAAATCATCGTTGGGCATTGTGTTGAGCAGCGAACTCACATCTGGAACAGCGCAGGCAAGCGTGGATAAAACAAGCATAAAAACTGAAACAAAAATTTTCCCGTTAAAACTTTTCATAACATTCTCCTTTGTATGTGGGCAGGATTTTAGCATTCTGCATCACCACGCAAAGGGTACTTAACTCCCACTTACTCGCCGCGCTCCACAGTCACACGCATTTCAGTTCCATCCGTACTCACATCGATCCAGCCGCTGCGATCTGTCCGCAGCAACGAATAACCATCCAGGGCATCCAGTACATCCTGTGAAGGCATTCCGTTCGGGTCACCTGCGGCCACGCTCAACACCACCAACTGCGGGCTGAGGTTTTCAAAAATATCTATCGGGTTTGAGGGGGCATATCCAGCATCTGCCAGCAGCAGCACATCCACTTTGCCAAGCACATTCCCAAACTCAAGCGACTCGAATGTCCCTTCACCAACGCCAATGGGAAGCAATGCGCGGAAATTTCCATTTTGGATGAGAAGCACGCTTCCTCTCGGCCCTGCGGCTTGAATCTCAATAAATGAGTTTTCTCCCAGCTCAAGCCTTTGTCCCGCTTCCGCGCGGGCGACGGGGATTCCCTGATCTGCAAAATATTCATCCAGCAATTGAGCCGAGAAGGAGCCTTGCACATTCCCGCTCCACAAAACATTTTCAGGTTCGTATCGTTCCACAATGCGCGGCAACGCTGAAAGTTGTTCTTCGTCTGTGGATGCGATGATGAGCCAGTCTAATTTGCGTGAGAAGAATGGAAGCCTGCGGCCCAATTCATCCGAAAGTTCAGAAACGCTCGCCCCGCCATTGATGAGGACATTCCGTCCTTCAGGGGTTTGGATGAGCACTGCATTCGCCGAACCCGCATCAAGAAAGGTGACATGAAAACGTCCATCGCCTGATTTCGCCGAAGCGCTCCAAAACAGCATCATGCAGATAAAGGTGACGGCGAGGGCCAATGTCCATGCAGCGGCGCGGAGCGAAGATGCCGCAGTGTTGAACCATGATTGGATTGCCGACCAGTTCAAGGTCACAGCAAGAAGCGTGATGTAGGTTGAGTAAATTATCCAAAGCGGCACATCCCCCAAGACCAGCACACCATGCGGTACGCGGTCAAAAAATTCCACAATGCGGATGGTGTAGCCCGCAAACGGCCACGCGACCCACGCGAGAAATTGTCCCAACGGATAGATGATGAGGCTGGTAAAAACAGCCACCCCGCCAAGGATCATCACCGCCGGCTGCACAGGCAGGATGAATGGATTGGCAATGAACGAGATGAGGGAGATGCGGTTGAAATAATATGCCATAAGCGGAATGGTCATCACCTGTGCGGCAAGAGTGAGGATGACGTTCTCGTTGAGAATTTTCACGATGGCGCTGTTATCCTGTTTTGAAATTTTTGAAATGAGGTTCGCCGTGTAATTTGAAAACGGCTCAGCATAAAGGATGAGGCCAAGCGTGGCAAAAAAGGAAAGTTGAAAGCCGATATCCCAAAGCACGAGCGGGTTGAAGAGAGCCATAATCATTGCCACAGCCGCAAGAGTGTTCATACCTGCATTCCTTCTTCCGATCTGCCGCGCAAATAAAGCAAAGCTGCCCATGATGGCAGCGCGAAGTACTGCGGCATCTCCGCCAACTAAAAAGGCATAGAGGAAAACCATCACCACCGAAATAAATGCGCCGAGACGTTCGTTGAAAAAGAATTTGGAAATAGAAAAAAACAGCCCCGCAATGATGGCAATATTGAAACCTGAAATGGCAATGATGTGCGCAGTGCCCGTGTTTTTGAAGGCGTCTTGCAATTTGCGCGAGAGGCCTGTATCCACACCAAAGAGGATGCCCGCAAAGAGCGAGGCTTCTGGGTCTTGAAAAATGCGATAGGTACTTTCAAGCAGTTTTGCTTTTAATTTGAAGATCGGGATGAATACGATATTGCCGCCGTTGCCCGGCAGGCGGGTCACTTCAGCAGTGGTCATGTATGAATATACGCCTGAGCGAGCAAGGTAATCACGATACGAAAATTCTTCGTTCTCCGGTGGAGTCTTCAACTGTCCGCGTACCCGTACGCGCTCACCATATTCGTATTTTTCGTTTTCCGCCACACGTACAAGAATCTCGCCTGATACGGGCATGTCGCCGCTGCCCGTATCCACCGATACTACTTTGAGTTTCAGGTTGGTGTAGTTATCACGATAATCTGGCGGCTCTGCGAGCGAGCCTGTGATCAGCAGATCATAATTACGGTCGTTATAAAAGGCGATGTGAAACGCATCAATATTCGGCTGGCAGAATTGGTAATAGGCAGAGCCGAGGAAGAGGAAGACGGGAAGGAGGAGAGAGAAGGGTTGAAGAATGAAACGTGGAGCGCGAAGTGTGATGTGAGATATACGATTACGAAGAAGAATGAATAGAAGAAAAAAGAAAGAGGAGATCAGAATCCACGCCCATGTGGGGAGGGAGAGAATACTGGCTAGTACGATTCCCGAAATAAAAGATAAAGAAATCCACAACAAAGGCATGTTGTGGATTTTACATTAGTTTACGGTTATGTGATTGTGTTGTCTCTACAGACCGCAAAAAGTTATAATCCAACATCATGCCAAATAAAAAACTTATTCTTGTTACTGGCGCAACAGGCTACGTGGGCGGGCGGCTCGTGCCAAAACTTTTGGAAGCAGGCTACCGCGTGCGCTGCCTCGTGCGTGACCCATCCCGTTTGCAAGGGCGCTCCTGGCTCAGTAAAGTGGATGTTGTTCAGGGTGATGCACTTTTCCCTGAGCAAATCGCTGCGGCCATGCAAGGTGTTTCGGTGGCCTATTATCTTATGCATGGAATGCAGGGCAGCAAGACCAATGCCGAGCGCGATCTGCAAGTGGCGCGGAATTTCACCCATGCCGCCGAAGAAGCAGGGATCGAGCGCATCATCTACCTCGGTGAATTGGTAGACCCGACCGCGCATCTCTCTCCCTATTTGCGGGCCAGACATGAAACCGGATATTTACTGCGCTATAGCAAAGTGCCCGTCACTGAAATTCGAGCCGGCATGATCATCGGTTCAGGCTCCGCCCTTTTTGAAATGATTCGTTATCTGACAGAGCGTGAGCCGCTGTTGGTTTGCCCCGCATGGTTTTTTTCGCAGGCGCAGCCCATTGCCATCCGCGATGTGCTTTCGTATTTGGTGGCCGTGCTCAAATCTCCTGACACCATTGGACGTGTGATCGAAGTCGGCGGTCCCACCCGCCTGACCTACGCAGACATGCTGCTGGGATACGCAAAGGAACGCGATCTAAAACGTGTTCTGATCCCCACCCCATTTTTTGCTCCGCGCCTTTCGGCCTATTGGGTACACATGGTTACACCGATTCACTGGCGGGTTGTTGCTCCGCTCATCGAAGGTCTGCGATCAAACCTCATCGTGAGGGATGATGCAGCAAAAAAGTTGTTTCCTCAAATTCAGCCGATTGATTTTCAAACAGCCACGCATCTTGCACTTGGACGCGTCCAACGGGACAACGTGGAGACAAGTTGGTCTGATGCATTGGTCACTGCATTGGGTGATGTGAAGCCCTATGAGTTCACCGTGGAAGATGGTCTGTTCATTGAACGCAGGCAGGTGGTTTTGGATATTGACACTGAAACCGTCTTTCGCTCTTACACCGGCATTGGCGGCGAGCGCGGCTGGCTTTACATGGACTGGAGCTGGGCCATGCGCGGGTGGATGGATAAAGCCATCGGCGGCGTTGGCCTGCGCCGCGGGCGCCGTCACCCAGATGAGATACACACAGGCGAGGCGCTTGATTTCTGGCGGGTTGAAACCGTGGAAAAAAATACGCGAATGCGTTTACGCGCTGAAATGAAAGTCCCTGGCAAGGCCTGGCTGCAATTTGATTCCACGCCTGCGCCGGAAGATAAAAAGAAAACCGTGTTCACTGTCACGGCGTATTATGAGCCGCATGGGTTCTTCGGCTTTTTATATTGGTATGCCATGTGGCCTTTTCACAAATTCATCTTCGATGGCCTCACCCGCAGGCTGGCTTCCCGTGCGCGGGTGCTGGGCCATTCGTATTAATCACTGATTTCCAAACACTTTCCACACTCTTAAGGGTTGTATAGCTCATGACAAACTTTCTTTACCCAGTTCTTGGCTATCTGCTCGGCTCACTGCCATTCTCAATTTGGATCACGCGCTTCGTCAAAGGCGTGGACGTTCGCAATGCAGGCTCAGGCCACGCAACAACAACGAATACCATCCGTCAGGCGGGGTTTGGCTGGGGTGCATTGGTTTTTGTTTTGGATATGGCGAAGGGATATGTCCCTACATATCTGGCGGCAAAATATACGGGTGATGTTTGGATCGTCACTCTAACTGCCGCCTTCGCTGTAGTTGGTCACTGCTGGCCGCTGTTCGCTGGTCTGCGCGGCGGGATGGGGCTGGCAACTGCGGGCGGCACATTTTTAGCAATCGACACGTTGACTTTTCTCATTTGCATTGGGCTTTTGATTTTGCTTGTGTTGGTTGTTCGTCACTCGGCGCGGGCGAGCGTTTTTACCGGCATCCTTGCCGCTCCCCTCTTATGGCTTCTGGATATCCGCGATGTTTCCTTTTGGGTGGTGGCGAGCGCCGGGTTTGTGATAGCGATCCGTTTTTTGACAGATTGGAATCGCAAATACCGAGAGTTGTGGCTGGATCGGGAAAAAAGCTCAGGCTAGGATTCTGCTTTTCGGTCTGCCAGCAGGTACGGGTGGGGAAAGAAGCGATGTACTTTATCTAAAGCAAAAGAGCTTCGATTGATCGAAGCTCTTTTGCTTTTAATCTCCCAGTAACCAGTCGAACAAGCCATGCCTGTTTGGTGCGGTCTCCTCCAACCGAGGCATGGCGAGCAGGACGACGGTGATGTTGTCGTGTCCGCCGCGCTCGTTGGCAAGGTTGACCAGTGTTTCTGCCACTGCCTTGAGGTCTTTTTTGGAACGGACGATCTTTTGGATTTCATCATCCCACACCAGGTCGGTGAGACCATCGCTGCACATGAGGATGGTGTCACCAGGTTCAAGGTGGAAGCCTTGATTGTTGACAGATTCCTCGTCGGTCTCTTCGCTGTCGATGCGCATTCGGAAATCCACTTCGGGAAGTTTCAGCCCGCCAAGGTGTCGGCGAATGACATGCACATTGGGGTGGTCGCGCATTTGCTCGGCTGTAATAATTCCTTTTTCATAGGCTTCCTGCACCCAGGTATGATCGATGGTGAGGCGTTGAATGAATTTACCGCGCAAAAGATAAATGCGGGAATCTCCTACATACGCCGTGTATAACTTATTTTCGATCACCCAAGCACAGGCACAAGTGGCGCCCATGCCTTCTTCCTCTTCCTTACCGGCTGAGTGAGAAGCGATTGCCTGGCTGGCATCGTGAATGGCGGTTTCAAGTATCTTGACTGGTTTCTTGGCGTTGCTTTCCCCTACGCCCATGCTGATGTAATTGACGGCCAGTTCAGCAGCTACTTCACCAGCGCGATGCCCGCCAATTCCATCGGCAACGATGGCAAATACAGATGGGCGCGCATCTTCTTTGCTTATCAGGAACGATGAGACCGCGTAACGGTCCTCATTGTTCTTGCCGGACATTCCGGCGCTGCTAAGCGCGGCAACATGGAGGTGAGGAAGTGTGGAACGGATCATTCTTCAACGGGTTGAACAGTGATCTTGGGAGTCGGCATGGTGGGCGGAATCTTCAGCATGAAACGATACATTAATTGGCCAAAGTGTACCATATCCCCATGCGCGAGGCGATAGCCCTCACGGGGGACTGGCTCGTAATTCACCCAGGTCCCTGCAATGGAGTTATTGTCCTGCAATAAATAGCCGCCATCGTCCGTTAGCCTGAGCCTTGCATGAACCGAAGATATGGATGGGTCATCCATGATCTGTGTACATTGCACAGGGTCTGTGCCAAACACGGTTTCCTTTTCAGCCAATGGGATGGGGGCGACTGCGGCAACTTGTCCATCTGGATTAATGCGGAAGAAAGATGCCGCCGCCTCTATGCTGGACTTTGGAGCTGATTCTGTTTTCTTTGAGGGGGTGCGCTGCTTTTTGGGTTTTGTGATCGGAGCAACAGGCGCAGTCTCTTCCACTGCACCGGTTTGAATCGTTTGGGTGAGCGGGTCTGCTTCGGCGCGGCGTGTTTCCTGCGCGGCACGAAGAGACGGGAGGCGCAAACGTCCGCTGAGCAGAATGAAGAAAAGTACCAGGCCCGCAAAGATGATCGAACCAAATGTGATCGGCGTGCGATACTTCGCAAGAATGGCGGCTGGCCCGCTGGGAGGCTTGACCACTGTAACAGTGATCGGAAGCCCCATGCTGGTTTTGCTCAACCCAAGGCTATCCACTGCTTCCACGGTGATCGTGTGCTGTCCACTGGCAAGGTAGGAGGTCAAATCCCAGTTGAAGATGTTAAAAGGTTCGGCAGTATTTTCATCTGCCACAACGCCATCGACATATAAAGCGGTGCGTGTGATCGGGCGGGGATGTCCATCTGGGAATTCCACGATGATCTCAATGGTCTGCGTTTCCGGCAAAAGGATCTCGGTGTTAAATGGGTCTTCTGCCGGTGCCTGACGCGTGATCTGCAACGCCGGACCCACCGGGAAGGGATTGGGCGGTTGAATATTTAAACTGAATCGCTGCTCATTGGAAGTGACACTGCCAGAGGGCAGGCTAACCTGCACCGTGAGAGGATACTCGCCAGATACCGCCGCGTGCGATGTATATGTCAGTGAATACACACGGCGCAACCCGGAGAAATAAACTTCGGGGTCTGGGAAGCGTTCTTCGCCTGAGTATTGGAACATCGTGCCGCCAGTTTGAATGGCGAGGTTGTTGAACACCGCGGCGCTCGTGTTCGTAAAAGTTGTATTCGCATCCACATACCAAACGAAGATGCGAATTTTGTTTTCCAAAGCACGCTGGATGTATGGCTCAATGGCAGCGGCCAGGTCTGCACTTTCCATTTGCGGAGTAATGAGTAGAATGGCGCGTTTCATGCCAAGTCTCGGCGTCTGCGCAGAGACTGTGTCTATGGCTGTGGCGAGGGATTGCAAATTGGGGGTTGCCGCCCGCATATCTGGCTGAAAGCCATTCAAGCCGACAATAAAATCTGTAGGGGCAGCGTGGTTGATGACCGGCCCTGCCTGGCTGACGAGGCTCAGGTCATCGGGAAGGTCAGGTGGTCGGCTTTGCGCCCATTGAGCAATTACCTGTGACACGCGTTGAAAGCGGGAGAGTCCATTGGCATCTCGCGCATCCAAGGGGGTACCCTGGTTGACAGCGACCACGAGTTGCAGTGGAACAGCCAACTCACTCAACGAGTCGACAGGGAGTGGCACCCCGTTCTCGATAACGGTAACAGCTTCGGGCTTAAGCCCCGAGGCGAATATTTTCTGGGCGTCGAACACATCTACAAATGCAGAGACCGTCGGAAAGGCAGATGCCTCTGCGTTATACAAAGCCGCAGAGGCAAGGTTTTCCTGTGCGCGAACAGAAGGTGCAACGCCGAGCAAAAGGCTCAGGCCAAGGAACAGGGCAAAAAATTTACGCATTTCCCTCAATGATAACAGGAGCTTCTGCTTTTGGAGGGGCAAGCCGTAAATAAGTGAGAGTCCATGTGCTTTGAATATAGGCGGTTAAGATGCCATTGAAAGCCAGCAAAATTGGGAAATAAACGACACAACAAGCCGCTGTGATATAGATTGGTGTGAGTGATTGTTGTAATTTGTCAGCGCCAACGATCAGCGGAACTACCGCAACAATCACCGGAAGTGCAATGATCAGGCCAAGAATTGTGCTGCCAACGCCGAGGATCAACATCATAATGAGAATCGGAACAACATTGGCTTTCGCGATCTCCCAGCCGCGCTTAAATCCGTCGAGCATGGTGAGGTCTTCAAGAACAATGGCATTCTGCGCCTGCTCCACAATTGCCATGACAGCCCAGCTTATGGGAACCATAACGCAAAGGAGGGGAATGATACACAAAAAGCCAATGCCGGCTGTGAGCACCCCAAACAGAATCAGCGGGATAAAGATGATGAAGAAAGCAAGGCCGATCAAAAAGTTCAGCCCGAAGATGCGCCAGAAGAAAGGAAGGCTCTCAGCCCAGAGTTCGGCAAAGGTTAGGGTTTCAGCGCCTTTATCGGCTTGAGCAGTTCCTCGGATCAGGCCGATCCGTCCCATCATTCCCAGAAAATAGGAAAGCAACGACAAGAGAAGGATCACCAGAACAAAGATAGCAATGACCCACCAGTTTTCCTGAAGGAAGGTTCCCACCTTATCCATAAAACTTTCGATCTGCCCGCCAGAAAAAGGGGATTCGCCCGAACCACTTTGGTATCTGGAATTTCCACCGCCAGAAGACCCGCCCCCACCGCCACGCGCACAACTTGCCAGAATGCCAAAGATCCAAAGAACTTTATGTTTCCAAATGATCTGCCATGCACGGGTAAGCACTTCACCAAAATTTAAATTATCCATAACGCCTCCTTTTCGTAAACGTCAATTCCCTACTCCCATTCAATTGTTGCGGGCGGCTTACTCGTAATATCATACACCACGCGATTGATTCCTTCCACCTCGTTTACCACGCGGCTTGAGATTTTTGCGAGCAGATCAAAGGGTAGGCGTGCCCAGTCGGCGGTCATAAAATCATCTGTGGCTACGGCGCGGATCGCGGCAGCTTCCTGATAGGTGCGCTGGTCACCCATCACACCCACGGAGCGCACGGGCAGCAAGACCATGAAGGCTTGCGAGGTCTGCGCGCCTTTTCCAAGAAAACCCGCTTTGGATAATTCTTCCAGAAGGATCTTATCTGCCGCCCGCAGACGGGATACACGCTCGGGCGTACACTCCCCGAGGCAGCGCACGGTCAACCCCGGACCTGGAAATGGTTGCCGCCAAACGAGCTTTTCACTCAGCCCAAGCGCTTCGCCCACCAACCGCACTTCATCCTTGAACAAATAGCGCAGCGGTTCGACGAGTTCAAATTCCATGTCTTCGGGAAGTCCACCCACGTTGTGATGAGATTTGATCTTTGCGGCTTTGCTTCTGTCTGGGCCGGAGGACTCGACTACGTCAGGATAAATTGTGCCTTGCACCAGAAACTTCGGCTGGCCGACGTTCTTTGCCTCACGCTCAAAAATGCGGATGAATTTCTCGCCTACGATCTTGCGCTTTTGTTCGGGGTCGGTCACGCCTTTCAATGCGCCGAGAAAATCGTCAGCGGCTTCTACTGCAATTAGTTCAGCACCCAAGCCGCCCCGAAAGGCAGAGGCGACTTGTTCGCCTTCGTTCGCGCGCAGCAGACCCGTATCCACAAAAACGCAGACAAGTTGATCGCCAATCGCCTTGTGGACGAGAGCCGCCGCAACGGATGAATCCACGCCGCCCGAAACCGCCGCAAGGACGCGCGCATTGCCGACCTGCTCACGAATCCGTTTGACGCTTTCATCAATGATGGAGGCGGGAGTCCAATCTGGCTTTGCGCCGCAGATGTCGATGGCGAAATGTTTGAGCAGGTCAATGCCGTTGGGAGTGTGATGCACTTCGGGGTGGAACTGCACGCCGAAATATTTTCGCTGCATGTCCCCCATCGCCGCGAAGGGGCTGTTGCCAGATTTTGCAAGCGCGATAAATCCATCGGGCATGCGCGAGATCTTGTCACCGTGAGACATCCATACTTTGGTGATGGTGTCCAAGGCAGTGCCGCGCACTAGATGTGTAATTTCTGCTGAGCCGTATTCACGCTCATTAGATGGATCAACCTGGCCGCCGAGGGCATGGGTGAGGGCTTGCATTCCGTAGCAAATGCCGAGGATGGGCAAGCCGGATTCGAGGATGAATTTTTGAATGAAGGGAGCATTCTCTTCATAAACGGATTTTGGTCCGCCGGACAAAATAAATCCCTTCGGTTTTATCGAAAGGATTTTTTCCTGCGGCGCGTCCCACGGGAATAACTCGCAATAGACTTGTGACTCGCGCACGCGGCGGGCAATGATCTGGGCATACTGGGAACCGAAATCGAGAATGGCAATTGATTCTGTCATGAATAATCCTGTGTCAAAAGTTGAAGGTTGAAGGTTGAAGGTTTGCAGGTCACAGACAAACTTTCAATCTTTAAACTTTCAACCTTCAACCTGTAACATCAGAGATGAGATGAAAATGTAAATGCGGGAAGTCTTGATACTCTCCGCCGTTGACGATGAGGCGATAGGCTTTGAGATGGAGTTCATCCACAAGGCTTTGGACAGTGGCGTATAAGTCCGTCAGAAAGGCGGTGTCTTGCGGGTCGAGGCTGGCAAGAGAATCCACCTGCCGCTTGGGGACGATGATCACATGAAACTTATAGCTTGGAGAAGGATGATGAAACGCAAGCAGGTTCGAGGTCTCACGGAGGCGATTAACTGGGATGAGAAAACTCATGTAGGTGAATATCCAGCCGATAAGTCGGGTAATGAGTCGAAGGCGAAGAATTTTACGCATTTTGTTTAAACGTTCGAACGTTTAAACGTTGAAACGTTAATCCACGAATTCGATTTTACCGTTATCGAGGGATTTGATGCAGGCAATAGATTCGATGGGGACGCCGAGAGGTTTGAGGGCTTCGCGTCCGCCTTCAAAATCTTTTTCGATGAGTGCGCCGATGCCTACGATCTTTGAGCCAGATGCTTCTGCAAGACGGACAAGGCCAAGGATGGTTTGTCCGCTGGCGAGGAAGTCATCAATGATGAGGACTTTTTCGTTGTTGGCGAGATATTCGGGAGAGACGATGAGTTCGACCATGCGGCCTTTGGTGTGCGAGGGCGCGAGTGTGAGATAGACCTGGTCGGGCATGGTGACGGGTTTGGTCTTGCGAGCATACACAACAGGTAATCCGAGATGAATGCCCGTGGTAAGGGCGGGGGCAATGCCTGAAATTTCAGCAGTGAGGATTTTGGTTGCGCCAACATGGGCGAAGAGTTCGGCGAAGATCCGTCCGCAGTCGTCCATGAGAGTTGGGTCTACTTGATGATTGACAAAACTATCCACTTTAAGAATTCCACCACCGAGTACTTTCCCCTCTTTCATAATTCGTTCTTGCAATTTGTTCATTTAGCCTCCAGATGTCCAGACAGATTTTGGGTGGATTTTACGACTGAATGAGGAAAGATGCAAAGAGGAAAGAAAATCGGAAGTAACTTATTTTGTGAACGAACCATAAAGACACGAAGACACAAAGCATTTCACTTTCCACACCACACTTTCCAGCCTCTTATCCCCAATTAATCTCATAAAATGACCTGTGTTAGAATCTTGCGCGTGAATGATAAAAATGTTTTAGTGTTGGCATCCAACTCACCGCGCCGCAAACAATTGCTTGCGCTTGGGAACTGGAACTTCGTTGTGAACGTCGCTGATATAGATGAAGCCGTGCTTGAGGGCGAGACTCCAAAAGAGTATGTAATTCGCCTTGCGCAAGGAAAAGCGTTGGCCGTCAAAGACAAAGCGACTGTGGATAACATCATCATCGGCTCAGATACGACGGTTGTCGTTGACGATACCATCCTTGGAAAACCTGTCGATGAGCAGGATGCTGAAAAGATGTTGAAGCAATTGCGTGGACGCACGCACCAGGTCTACACGGGCATTGCACTTTATCGCGTGCGGGATGGAAAGATGCTGACGGAGTTGTCCATCACCGATGTGCCGATGCGCGAGTATTCCGATGATGAAATCCGCGCATACATCGAAACCGGCGACCCAATGGACAAGGCTGGAGCGTACGCCATTCAGCATCCCGACTTTCAACCCGTCCATTCCATGCAGGGATGTTACGCTGGTGTAATGGGACTTTCGATGTGCCACGTTCTGCGCGCGCTGCAAAAATTTGAACTCTCCCCCGCTGCGGATGTCCCTGCGGCGTGTCAATCTCTTTTGAATTATCAATGTCAGGTTTCATCCGCGATCCTGCGCGGGGAACTCGCATCTTGAAAGGAAACGTAATGAAGCCATTACGCTGGTTCAATCTTGTTTTGATCATTATATTTCTCTCTGGCTGTGTGGCAGGCGGAGAGGGTCTACCTCCCATTCTTGGCGGCCCTACAAACACGCCGCTGCCAACAGCTCAAGCGCATATCACCCCCGCGCCCGATGAGAATGCAGCCATTACAAAATACCTCGAAGCCTTGAAGCAAGATGACTTTGAAACAATGTACTCGCTTCTATCTCAATCCAGCCGCGATTCTGTCACACTGGAAGATTTCTCCAAACGATGGAATGATGCTTTGAATGCCATGAGCGCGGCAGAGATCGAATACGCCATCAACTCTGCACAGATCGGCCCGCGTGACGCAGAAGTCGGTTACAGCATCACCTATAAAACCGTTCTGGCTGGCGATATTCAACGCAACATTCTCGTCCGTATGAAGAATGAAAATAATGAATGGAAGATCATTTGGGATGAAGCCCAGATCCTGCCAGAACTAGCAGGCGGCAATCAGCTTGTGATGGAGTATGACATCCCAGCCCGCGGCGATATTTACGACAAGAACGGCCAGCCCATCGTTACACAAGCAGATGCATTTGCATTCGGCATTAATACCGGTGAGATCAATCTGGATATGCAAGGCGCATTGACCACAGAACTCGGCCTGCTTTGCGGATTAGACCCGCTCGATATTCAAGACCAGATCGACGCTTCGGGGCCTGGCTGGTACCTGCCCATGTGCGAAGGGACTCGGGAAGAAGCCCAGAGATTGCTCTCCATCAACCCCGGCGGACTCGTGGTTGCCGAGTACAACTCCCGCTATTATTTTGATACCGGCCTTGCGCCACAAGCAGTTGGGTTTACTCAATTTATCTCCCCTGAACAATTAAATGAATACCGCCGCCTTGGCTACAACGGCAGCGAAAAGATCGGGCAGTCTGGCATCGAAAAGTGGGCGGAAGATTATCTGGCGGGCCAACATGGTGGAACATTACGTGTCACATCCCCTGATGGGCAGATCATCTCCACACTTGGGCAAAGCGACCCACAACCCGCAGACTCAATCTACCTGACCCTTGACCGCAACATGCAAGCCAATGCCCAATCTGCACTTGAATTTTTCCGTGGCGCCATTGTCGTCATGGAAGTAGATACCGGGCGCGTTATCGCCATGGCATCCAGCCCAGATTTCGACCCCAATGCGTTTGACCCGGTCAATGAAGCAAATTATGGCAACATCAGTGATATTGATGAGCCGCTGATCAACCGCGCCACACAAGGACAGTATCCGCTTGGTTCGGTGTTCAAGATCATCACCTTCTCCGCAGCTCTTGAAAGCGGCTTGTATTTGAAAGATACGCCCTACGATTGCCAGTATGATTTCACAGAATTACAAGACCGAGTTCTGCATGACTGGACATGGTCACACTGCCAGGATGCCATTGCAGCCGGTGAGACGTGCAATGCCTCTTCTGAAATTCCATCTGGCTTGCTCACCTTGCAGGAAGGGCTAATGCGCTCTTGCAACCCCTATTTCTGGCACATCGGTTTGGATCTGTTCAAGAATTGGGATCGCGGCGGCGACATTGCAAAGATGGCTCGCGCATTTGGCCTTGCAGCCCGCACAGGCATTGACCAGATCGAAGAAGCCAGCGGACAGATCCTCGACCCAGCCAGTGAATTGGATGCGGTCAATCAGGCTATTGGGCAGGGCGATGTGCAAGTCACTCCTTTGCAAGTTGCCACCTTCATGGCCGCCATTGCCAATGGCGGGACGCTGTACCGCCCGCAGATCGTGGAAAGCATTCAGCCTGTAGATGGTGACCCTGTGCTCACCTTCAAACCAGAGGCACGCGGAACATTACTTTTGCGACAGGAAAATTTGGACATTCTGCGCGAAGCGCTTTTGATGGTGACCCAGAACAAACGCGGTACCGCCACCTTCAACTTGCGCGGTTTGCAGTTTGATGTAGCCGGCAAGACTGGCACCGCAGAATCTGGCAATGGCAAATCACATGCCTGGTTTGCTGGATATACCTTGAATGAAGAAAATACCGGCTTGCCCGACATTGCCATTGCGGTCATTGTGGAAAATATCGGCGAAGGTTCGGAGTATGCCGTACCGCTCTTCAGGGCCATGGTAGAAACTTATTATTATGGCAGTCCGCAGCGCCCATATTATGATTGGGGTCAAATTGGTTACCCGCCATACACCCCCACTCCGTTTGGCATTCCTGCACCAACAGAAGATAACTAAGGTGATTATTTGACGAACGAAAGCACCAAGCAAGGTTTGATCATCAAAGCCCAATCCGGTTTCTTTTGGGTGGAAACCGGGGAGGGCATTATTGTTTGTCAATTACGCGGAAAATTAAAGCAGGGACGCGCCAAAGGCGATATTGCCGCCATTGGCGACCATGTCCACATTTCGGTTTTGGCAGATGGAAGCGGGGTTGTGGAAAATGTCGAAGAGCGCAAGCAGGCTCTCGTTAGGTTAGACCCGCGCCCGCAGGGCGAATATCAACAAGTGCTGCTGGCAAATGCCGATCAGGTCATCTTTGTTTTTGCGTGCGCGAATCCGAATCCCAAATTAAGAATGTTGGATCGGTTTCTCGTCATTGCGGAAAAACAAAAGATACCGGTCATTGTGGTTGCGAACAAGATAGACCTTGTTGAAAACGCGAAAGATATTTTTGGCTTGTACGAAAGCATTGGCTATCGTGTCATTTACACATCTGCAAAAATGAATGCGGGGTTGGATGAATTGCGCGATGTGTTGGAACATAAAATTTCTGCATTGGCTGGGCCAAGCGGCGTTGGAAAATCCAGCCTGCTGAATGCAATTCAACCCGGGTTGGGGCTTGCTGTGAACGAGATCAGCTCGGTCATGAATAAGGGACGGCACACCACTGTTACGCGCCAGATGTTCCCACTCGAAGGCGGCGGATATGTGGCTGATACGCCGGGTTGGAAGTCGCTTGCGCTGTGGGATACCGAAGCCGAAGAAATGGATGCGTATTTCCCGGAGTTGCGTGATCTCGTGCCACATTGCCAATTCAGCGACTGCACCCACGTCCATGAACCGGGATGCGCCGTGTTGGCTGCGTTGAAGGAAAATAAAATTCATCCGGAACGCTACCAATCCTATTTGCGATTGCGCGCCGGACAGGAATAAACGATTTACGATTGCCGATTTTTGATTTGCGATTTGCAATACGTTTTACTTTTCAAATTTCACTTGACACCTCGCACCTGACACCTGATACTTACTCCAATGGCTGATAACTGGAATTTACTTGGACACGAATGGGCAGTGGATATGCTCCGCCAGCACGCGGCACACGACGAGATTCGCCATGCGTATCTTTTCTGTGGACCTCCCGGCCTGGGTCGGCGGACGTTGGCATTGCGCCTCGCTCAAGCATTGAACTGCACCAAGCCTCTTGCTCCCGGCATCCCTTGCGGATTATGCCGAGATTGTAAACAGATCGATGCCATGCAGCACCCAGATATGAACGTCATTCAGGCATTGGATGGCGACAACCTTCCCAAAGAAGGCGGCACGCTCAAAGTGGATCAGATCCGCGAAGTACAGCGTTCGTTATCCCTCAAGCCGTATCAGGCAAAATATCGTGTGGCATTGTTCCTGCGTTTTCAGGAAGCCAACGATAATGCCGCCAATGCCCTGCTAAAAACTCTCGAAGAAGCGCCCGCACACGCCATCCTTTTATTGACGGCAGATACCCCCGAACAACTTCTTCCAACCATCAACTCACGCTGCGAAATTCTGCGCCTGCGTCCGCTTCCCATCGAAGCTGTTACAGCTGATCTGATCTACCGCGGCGTGGATGAAGAACGCGCACGCTTGCTCGCCCACATCTCCGGCGGACGTCCCGGCTACGCGCGCCGATTGGTGGATGATGTGACCCTTCTCGAAAAGCGGGATGAAAGACTCAACGATCTTCAATCGCTCTTGCCTGCTGCCCGCGTGGAGAAATTTTCCTACGCTGATAAACTCTCCAGAGACAAAGACGCCATGCGCCAGGCGATCACGATCTGGCTATCCTACTGGCGGGATGTGATGCTGCGCGTGGCTGGCGCAGAGACTCCGCTCATCAATGTGGACCGCAACATGGAAATCGAATTCCTTGCCGGACGGTTGAACCTGTCCACTGCACGGCGCGTGGTCTCAGACCTTGAGAACGCCCTCGAAAAAATGGATCGCAATGTCAATTCAAGGTTACTGGCTGAAGTTTTATTGATGGATTGGCCTCACCTGTAGTGACGACTTTAGTCGTCATGATTTTCGCGCCATGCCCTACGAGTACCGCAAATTATCCCCAAAAGAACGTGAAGACATCGTCCGCTACCGCAGTGAAAGAGGTTACCCGCTGCACGCGCCCCCGCATCCATTTCGAGATGCCGGGGCTTATTTGATTTCAGCAGCGAATTTTGAACACAAGGCGGTCATGAGTTCACCACAACGCCGTACAGAGTTTGAAGCTCTTTTGCTACATTCGATAACAGAGATCGCTGACGACCTGATTGCATGGGTGGTTCTACCAAATCATTATCACGTTCTACTTTATGTGCAGTCATTGGATGATGTATCAGCCGCCCTTAAGCATCTCCACGGAGCAACATCTCACGAATGGAATCTCGAAGATAGCCTGACTGGCAAACGCCGTGTCTGGTACAAATTCGCAGACACCTACATCAGAAATGAAGGACACCTTCACACAGCTTTCAACTATATCCATTACAATCCAGTAAAACACGGGTATGCAAGCGACCCGTATGATTGGCCATGGTCAAGCCTATCCATTTATTATGAAGACAGAGGCAGGGAATGGCTGCGGCAACATTGGCAAGCGTTTAAGCCACCCGTTGATTTTGGGAACGGCTGGGACGAGTTTATGGAAAACAGTAACGACTAAAGTCGTTACTACGAATTGGAGACTTATTAATATGTGTAGAAGCATCAAACCTTTACGCAACATGGATCACCCTGTCACAGAGCAGGAAATTCAAGAAGCTGCATTGCAATATGTACGGAAGGTCAGCGGGTACAGAAAACCTTCCAAAGCAAATGAAGAAGCATTTCAACAAGCCATCAACGAGGTTGCCGAAACAACAAGGAAGATGCTGGAGATTCTGGTAAACAAACCCAGCATGGAAAAAGATAAATCCCATGTTTGACCCTCGTGACAAACAACTCGCAGACTTGGAAACAGCCTATACCGCTTTCATGGAAACCATGCAAAACCTATCCCCCGAAGATTTCCTCAAACCTCTTGGTGACTGGAACTCGCGGGACATTGCTGCGCACTTCATCGGCTGGAATCGCATCACACTGGCGGGAAGCAGTGAACTTCGCGAAGGGATAGAACCGTTTTATTTTTATGACGGCACAAATGACTATCGAAAGACCAATGCGCGCTTCATTAAGCAATTCCCGTCCACAGACAAGAATGAATTAATGCAGGAAATCGCATCCACAAAAGAGGCGCTAGTTGCCTACCTGAAAACCATCCCCGAAAGTGAGTGGGAACTGGATACAGGCGTTGTCCACTACCGCAAAGACCCTGCCACCATCGCCCGCTGCGTAGATTCGCTCATCCGTGATTATCGAAAGCACAGGCAGGAGATTGTGGACGGAACCTGAGTCCTGTGGGAGGTGTAAACCATACGAAGGAGATCGTGATGCAAAAAATCAATTTCTTCGTATGGGTATCCGTGCTTGCTTTGCTGCTGGTTGGGTGCGCCTCAAATGATGCCAAATCTCTTGAAGACTACAGGATGCCTACTGATCTACCTGTACCATCTTCCCTGACTGAAACTGCTCAAACCGAAACCGCGTCATCCATCCAACCTGCAAATTGTCCTGTCACAACGATAGCGCTTCCTTCCTTTGAAGCACCCACGCCGCTTTCCCCAAAAGCGCCCTGGCCAGGCATTTTCTGGTTTGGTTCTGAAAATTTATGGACAGCACTCCATGAAAATGGAGTCTGGGCCTCCTTGCCAAAATCCTCTGATGGGTACACCCAAAAAATAATGTGGTGGAGCCGTTTGTACTCTTTACCAGATGAGCCTCAACCTGCTTTGGTTGTAACAGGCCGAAGATTAGATGCTGAAGCGCCTCCTCTTCGATTTTACGGTGCGACGAATGCCATGGCTGACGATATTGGAGAGGCCATGCTCACTGGAGTCGAATTTCCAACCCTTGGTTGTTGGGAAATACAGGGACAATATAAAAAGACGAGCCTGACTTTTGTAGTACAAGTTATGCCGTAAAACCGATTTCACCCTCAACTTTTTTTCATCAAAATCGTATAATATATATGAACTTCAACCTGCTTTCGTCAGAACACGGCGCAAACAATTTCATATCTTCAAGGGAGATCATCAAATGAAAACTGAAATGCTCGGATCGACATTATTCTACATAGCTAAACGAATTGGCCTCGTTGAAATTGCGGTGATGGCGGTAACTGGGCTGGGCTGCTGGCTGATCGGCTGGCGAACTCTGATAGAGTACAGCACCAGCCTGATCTGGCTGGGTGTCGCGGTGATGGTTGTTGGAATATTAAGCTTTTTCGGGGGAGTATCTCTCAACACTGATATAAGCTATCAATATGGCAAAACTGTAATGCCCAACTCCATGCAGGATCGCGCTCAACAAAACGTAGCGGATACGACTGCCAGTATTTCATTTACCACTTGGGCAGGCTTGGTGGGTTTCATCACTATTGGAATGGGGTATCTTGTAAGAATGTATATTATTTCCACATTGATCAATTAAGTAATATCCCTGCAAGTTCGCAAGTACTTGACATACTGAATATCGTCTTTCCATGGACATAGAAGTTGCCCTTTTATGTCCATTTTTATTTTGACAAATTTAAATATAAAAACACTTTCCACTTCTGTTAAGATTTAGACTCCTATCAAAAATATAAATATAGCCGACAAGAATTTACAAGGTTTCATGCTACACTATATTAATGACAACAACTACAAATGAACCGAGTCAATTCAATATGCTAAAGAAGTTAATTCTCCAAATACATTCATTTTCCTCTTTGTTTGAAAAAAAGAAAGTGGAAAAGAGCAGTCTCTTCTGGCTTACTGGAATCATTATGGTTGCTTTTGTGATCGCAACCTACACCTTTATGACTCACGAAGAGGCTACCACCTTCACCACCAATAACGGCACATGGAATATTGCCTCGAACCTTATCAACGGCAAAGGCTATAGCGCATGTGACAGTAACTATTTCCCCTTTTGCAGTCCATCAAATCAGGTTACTGCCATGCGCGAGCCGATTCCGGTCCTTTTGATGGCATTATCCAGATTTATTTATCCGGATGAAGACTCCGGTTTGATCGTGCAGACCATGCTCTATTTTGGGACATTGCTTGGAATTTATTGGATCCTCAAAAAAGAAGATGTTCGTCTGGCACTGATCGCATCTTTTTTGTGGACAGTTTCAATCCCTGTAATTTCAGAAATGGGGGACGATACAGGCAATTTAACTGCGGCTTTCTTTTTCGCAATTGGAATGAACTATTTTCTAAAAGGTTGGAAAGAGTCAAAATTATCCTTTTTTCTCCTTTCTGGTCTATTCATGGGTATCACAGCTCTTTCTCGCTCTGTTCATTTTGGCATTGCACTTGGACTGGGATTTTTCCTTATGGGGTTGTACATCCTAGCCAGGAATAGAAAACTGGCTTTTCAAGCATTGATTTTCATTGGCGTAGTAGTTCTAACGATCACTCCCTGGATGGTTCGCAATCAAATCGTATTTGGCTCGCCGGTGTTTGGCACTACACTAACCGGATATAACCTATACCGTATGAATTTTTATCTGGGAGATGAGCCATTCCAGCCCCATTATGTTGGCGCGACAGAGAGTTTACAAGCTGTACAAGATCTAATTGAAGGCAGTTCATTAACAGGCACAGAGAATGAACTGCAAATGAATGATTTCTACATGGAAGCGGGAAAAGCCGTCATTCTACAATATCCACTCCGATATATTGGGCTTTCCCTGTATCGCTTCTTAATTTTATGGTTCAATATTGGTTTTCACAAATCGTATGGCATGGATATCCTGCTTCGTGATTATGTAGCTATCCTTCAAAGCGTAATTTTACTGGTTGCCGGACTCATTGGAGCAGCAAAAAAATATAAAGAATATTGGCCGCTGACATTAAGTATCGTTTTGGGGTGCGGAGCCTACATGGCAATTGGCGCGGCTCAAATGCGCTATCTGGTCGATTTTATGCCCGGCCTTGTCATACTCTCTGCATTCTCCATATCAAACCTGCTGCCTAAAGAGAAGAATACTCCCGCAGATTAGTTTCACTCGATCGCTTCCCGCAATTTCCTGGCAAGTTTCCCAAAATGCGGTGTGTAGCGAATATCGTCCTTTCGTGGACGTGGAAGGTCAACTTCCACGTCCACTTTTATTTTGCCGGGTCGCTGCGTGAGAACAAGGACACGGTCTGCTAAAAACAAAGACTCGTTGATGGAATGTGTCACCATGATGACGGTCTTTTGTTTTGCCTGCCAAATGCGCGAGAGTTCCGTCCACATGCGTTCGCGGGTGAGAGCATCCAGCGAGGCAAAAGGCTCATCAAGCAGAAGCAGGTCTGGGTCATGAATGAGAGCGCGCGCGATTCCCACACGCTGTGCCATGCCGCCGGATAAGTCTCGCGGCCACGAGTCTTCGAATCCATTCAATCCAACAAGTTCGATCATCTCTTGCGCTTTTTTTCGCGCGGCGGATTCATCCACGCCCTCCAACTCCAGCGGAAGTTTGATGTTGTCCAGCACGCTGCGCCACGGCATAAGGCTGGGCTGTTGAAAGACCATGCCGATCTTCGGGTGCTGGGATTGAATAAAATTCACCGTCCCCGATGTGGGCTGCAACAAATTGGCAAGGACGCGCAACAGAGTTGTCTTGCCCGAACCTGATGGGCCGAGAAAACA
>CAZHOX010000019.1:5217-28797 GCA_964534345.1 uncultured Anaerolinea sp. | reverse complement strand
GTGTCAAGTTCGCCATTCGTGAAGGCGGTCTCACCGTCGGTGCGGGTGTCGTTACCAAGATCATCGAGTAAGACGAGGTATGATGGCTAAGCAAAAAATACGTATCCGCCTTAAGGCGTATGATCATCGCGTTCTCGACCAATCTGCGAAACGAATAGTCGAAACTGCAGAGCGCACCGGTGCCCATGTTGTTGGTCCCGTTCCCTTGCCAAGTAAGACAGAACGATTTACAATACGTCGCTCTGCATTCATAGACAAGGACTCACACGAGCACTTTGAAATCCGCACACATAACCGCTTGATCGATGTTTTGGATCCGGATTCGAAGACCATTGATATGTTGATGCGTTTGAACCTGCCTGCAGGTGTTGATATCGAGATTAAGATTTAGTTAGTCAATTAACCGTAATAAAAATTACGGATTTTTGAGACAGCGCAAGAGTAGGTCTGTGTTGTAGAACCGACACAAACCGCTTCGCACCAGACCTTCTGACTGCGCTGTACGGAGATGATGCGGCCGATGCCCCGGCTGGCAGTCTCGTCAATATCTTTTGAAGGAGAAAACCGAGTATGTTGAAAGGGCTAATTGGAAAGAAGATCGGCATGACCCAGATCTTCGATGAACAAGGTGTTGCCTGGACGGTGACACTCATCGAAGCTGGGCCATGTTACGTTACCCAGGTACGTTTGCCCGAAAAAGAAGGGTATTCATCGGTGCAACTGGGTTTTGGTGAAGCGAACCCTAAACGCCTTGCAGGCGGTCAGTTGGGTCACTTGAAAGCCAATGAGATTCCCCCCATGCGTTTCCTGCGTGAATTTCGCGCCAAGGATCACGGATTAAAGGTTGGCGACAAATTAACAGTAGCCGATGCTTTTGTGGTTGGTGAACGTGTAGATGTGATTGGTGTCAGCAAAGGTAAGGGCTTTGCCGGAGCTGTAAAACGCTATCACTTCCATGGTATGAACGCCACACATGGTACGTCTGATCGTAACCGTGCTCCTGGTTCTCGCGGATCTGGTACTACGCCAGGCCGTGTTTACAAGGGCGCACGTGGATCTGGTCACATGGGTATGGATCGCGTTACCACTCAGAACATCAAAGTTGTGATGGTCGATGTGGAGCGTAACCTGATTGCCATTAATGGCGCTGTTCCTGGCGGCAAGGGTAGTCTCGTAATGATCAAGGAATCGCGCAAGCAGTAGGCGCGTAGGAAACGGGAGCCAGAATAACCATGAAAGTAGATGTTCTTGATTTGAAGGGCAAGAAAGTTCGCGAGGTTGAATTGCCTGCGAATTTGTTCGAAGCCCCAGTAAATGTAGATCTGATGCACCAAGCCTATGTGCGCCAGATGGCAAACGCCCGCCTTGGCACCCATGAGACGAAAGTACGCTCAGAGGTGAATGGTGGCGGTCGAAAGCCTTGGAAACAGAAAGGGACCGGCCGCGCCCGCCAAGGGTCCACGAATGCGGCGCAATGGGTCGGCGGTGGTCGTATCCACACACCACATCCTCGCAGCTACGAACAGCGTATGCCCAAGAAAATGCGCCAGGCTGCAATTCGATCTGCATTGTCCGTAAAAGCCGCAGAGGCATCCATTGTTGTCGTTGATGAACTCGACCTCAAGGAAGCCAAGACCCGCTTGATGGCTGAAACACTTGGTAACTTAGTTGGCACATCCACCGTTTTGGTGTTGATGCCCACTAAGGATCAGAATTATGACACTGTCATGCGCTCTGCAGATAATATTGAGAGCGCCAAAGTATTGCTCGCCAGTTATTTGAATGTGCGTGACGTACTTAATTTTGACAAGGTTGTCTTGCCCCTCAAGACAATTGACGCGCTCGTAGCGCATCTTGGATAAGGAGAGAGGCATGACTAATCTTTATAGTGTCCTCATCCGCCCTTTGGTAACTGAGAAATCCAGTTATCAATCCGGCAAGCTGAGCCAATATGCTTTTGTTGTCGCTGATGAAGCGAATCGCACCATGGTAAAAGACGCAATTGAAACCCTTTTCGATGTCACCGTGGCCCGTGTTAATATCCTCAATGCGCCTGCAAAGCGTGGACGCCGCACCCGTGCTCGACGGTTGTTGGTGCGTCGCCCATCTTTCAAAAAGGCGATTGTTACCCTAGCCGAGGGAAGCAAACCCCTCGAGATCTTTGAAGGGGTGCAGTAATGGCAGTTAAAAAGTATAAACCGGTAACCCCCGGTACCCGTGGGATGACCGGCTACACCTTTGAAGAAATTACCAAGAGCACACCCGAACGCGCTTTGTTGGTCGCCAAGGTAAATCGTGGCGGGCGCAATGCTCAGGGTCGTGTGACAGTTCGCCATCGTGGCGGTGGCGCTCGCCGTTTTATTCGTATCGTAGATTTCCTTCGCGAAAAACATGGCGTTCCTGCCAAAGTTGCGGCGATTGAATACGATCCGAATCGCACTGCCCGTTTGGCCCTTCTATTCTATGTGGATGGCGAGAAGCGTTATATTGTAGCGCCCTTGGACATGAAGGTTGGTGACACAATCGTCTCTGGCCCCAATGCCGAAATTCGACCTGGCAATTCTCTTCCAATCAGCAATATCCCGGTTGGTACTTTAATCCATAATATTGAGGTTAAAGAGGGTAAGGGCGGGCAACTCGTTCGTTCTGCAGGCGGCGCAGCACAATTGCTTGCTAAGGAAGGCGATTTTGCTCAGATTCGTATGCCTTCTGGTGAAGTTCGCCTCATACATCAGGTTTGTTACGCTACCATTGGTCAGGTTGGCAATCTTGATCATAGCAACATCAAGCTTGGAAAAGCAGGTCGCAAGCGTCACCTCGGCATTCGCCCGACTGTTCGTGGTACAGCGATGAGTCCTCGCGACCATCCTCACGGTGGTGGTGAAGGTGTCCAGCCAATTGGTCTGCCAGGTCCAAAGAGTCCGTGGGGTAAGCCCACACTCGGCAAGAAGACCCGCCGTAACAAGAAGACCGATCAGTACATTGTGCGCCGTCGTAGTAAGACGAGCCGCTAAGAATTAGACGAGGAACGCATATATGTCACGTTCATTAAAAAAAGGCCCTTACATTGAGCCAAAATTGCTCAAACGTATCGAAGCCATGAACCAGAAAAAAGAAAAGAAAGTCGTCCGCACTTGGAGTCGCGCCTCTGTGATTTTCCCCCAGATGGTAGGCCATACCATTGCGGTTCACGATGGACGCCGCCATGTGCCGATCTATATTACCGAAAACATGGTCGGTCATCGTCTGGGCGAATTCGCCCCGACACGTACATTCCGCGGTCATCAGACCAGCGAGAAAGCTGCGTAGGAGATTGAGAGATGCAAGATATTCAAGCAAAAATCCGTCATCTGTCCCTTTCCGCGCAAAAAGTACGCTATGTCATTGATTTGATCCGCGGCAAGAACGCCAACGAAGCTTTGGAAATTCTTCGCTTCGTAAATAAACGCGCTGCATTGCCTGTGCAAAAATTAGTTGCTTCTGCGGTAGCTAATGCTGAAGAAAACTTCGGTGTCAGCCGCGATGACCTGTATGTAGCCAAGATTACAGCGGATGAAGCTCCCACTCGCAAGTGGAGACGCTTTGGTGCTCGTGGTCGTTTCAAGCCATTGTTACGCCGCACTTCACATGTAACTGTTATCTTGCGCGAGCGCGGAGCTTAAGGAGAATTTTATGGGTCGTAAAGTACATCCTATTGGTTTTCGACTTGGTATTAATCAGCCTTGGGGCGGGCGCTGGTTCGCTGAAGGAAGCACATATCGCCAACAATTACACCAAGATTTTGCCATCCGCAATTTATTACTTGGCAAACTCTCAAAAGGTGGCGCTGCTGCAAACGAGAAAGTTCGCGAACTTAGCAAGCAAATGCCTGATGCTGTTAAAGACGGTAAAGCTGGCATTTCCCGTATTGATGTTGAGCGAACTCCTGGAAAGATTCGAATTGCAATTCACACTGCCAAGCCTGGTATCTTGATTGGTCGCAAGGGTGAAGGTGTAAAGAAGATCCGCCAGGCACTTGAGACATTGGTTGGCAAGAAGATTGAATTAGACATCAAGGAAATCTCTTCTCCCGATACCGATGCTATGTTAGTCGCTAAAAACATTGCGGACCAACTTGAACGGCGTATTGCCTATCGCCGAGCTATGAAACGTGCCATTCAGCAAGCAATCAAACAAGGCGCTGAGGGTATCAAGATTTTGGTTGGTGGACGTCTTGGCGGTGCAGAAATGTCTCGCGATGTATGGTTGCGCGAAGGTCGCGTGCCTTTGCAGACCTTGCGTGCAAATTTGGACTTCGCTACCACTGAAGCCTTGACCACCTATGGTCAACTCGGTATTAAAGTTTGGATATATAAGGGCGAAGCAACACCTGAAGTTGAAGAAAAAGTTGAAGCAACGGAAGGCGTGTACGTCAGCGAGTAATCGCGACGCTGCCAAGTGAGGTTATTGATATGTTGATGCCTAAACGTGTTAAATGGCGCAAGCAGATGCGTGGTCGTATGACAGGTAAAGCTTTCCGCGGTGCGGAAGTTTCCTTCGGCGAATTCGGTCTGCAGGCGCTGGAGCCGGGTTGGATTACAGCCCGTCAGATTGAGGCGGCTCGCCGTACTATTGTCCGTGGAATGAAGCGTCGCGGCAAGATCTGGATTCGTATTTTTCCAGCCAAGCCGTTCACTCACAAACCACCCGAGACCCGCATGGGTTCTGGTAAGGGTAATGTGGAATATTATGTCGCTCCGGTCAAACCAGGCCGTATTATGTTTGAGGTCAGTGGCTTGGCGGAAGAAATTGCAGTTGCCGCTTTAAAAAGCGCTCAATATAAGTTCTCCATTAAGACCAAAGTCGTGGCCCGCCACACAGGAGGAGAATAGTTATGAAGGCAATGAAAGTGGAAGAAATTCGCAAGTTAGGTGCTGAGGAAATTCGCACCAAATTGGCGGATTCTCGTGATGAGATGATGAAACTGCGCTTTCAACAGGTAACGGGTCAGTTGACTGACTCTAGTCGCCTGACAATTTTGCGCCGTGATATCGCTCGCATGGAAACGATCCTGCGCGAGACTGAGCGCGCCGCAGTTGTGGAAGGTGCAAAATGAACAATCGCCGTCGAATGACAGGTGTAGTTACTAGTAACAAAATGACTAAAACCGTTGTGGTGGAAATCACTCGCAAATTTCGTCACCCTCTTTATAAGAAGGTTGTGTTTTCCAGCATGCGTGTAAAAGCTCATGACGAGATTGGCTGTCAGATGGGTGATGAGGTTCAGATCGTTGAAACTCGCCCGTTGTCACGTGATAAGCGCTGGGCTGTTGAGTCCGTAATAAAGCGTGAGACACGTACTGCTGATCAGGGCGTAGGAGAATAAGTCATGATTCAGCATGAGTCTCGATTAAAGGTCGCCGATAACACAGGTGCGCGTGAACTGCTTGTCATTCATGTGCTGGGTGGTTCCCGTCGTAAATACGGGGCTATTGGTGATGTTGTGGTCGCAACTGTAAAAGCAGCGGCTCCACAAGGTTCTGTAAAGAAAAGTGAAGTTGTGAAGGCCGTCATTGTCCGCTGTACAAAGGAATGGCGCCGCGAAGATGGCTCATATATTCGCTTTGATGATAACGCCGCGGTCATTCTGGATGCTGATGGCGAAAACCCGAGGGGCACTCGTATCTTTGGACCTGTTGCGCGTGAATTGCGTGATATGGGTTATATGAAGATCGTGTCGCTTGCCCCGGAAGTGCTGTAGGAGCAAAGAATGAAAGTTAAGATTCGCAAAGGCGATACAGTGGAAGTAATCAGCGGCCGTCTCGAAGATAAGGGCAAGCGAGGCGAGGTTATCAACGTGATTTTGGATGACCGCCGTGTGGTTGTACAAGGTGTGAATATCCGCACCAAACATCAAAAACAAGTGCAGACCCAACAGGGACGCAATATTAACCCGGGTCGCATTCAGTTTGAAGGACCGATCAATATCTCAAACGTGATGCTTGTCTGCCCAAAATGCAGTCAACCCACACGCGTTGCGGTACAACGTGACGATGAAGGCGCGCATCGTGTTTGCAAGAATTGTGAGGCCACGATTGACTAGGCCGTGGAGTGAATGAAGATGAACAGAATGCAAGAACTTTATAACAAAGAAGTGGCCCCGGCCCTGTTCAAGTCGTTCGGTTTCAAGAACGTGATGCAGGTTCCGCGTATTGAGAAGGTCGTTGTGAACATCGGTCTTGGTGAAGCAATGGATAACCCAAAGGCTCTCGATGCTGCTACGTCAGACTTGATGCAGATTACTACGCAGAAGCCGGTGCAGACCAAGGCCAGAAAAAGTATCGCGAACTTCAAGTTGCGCGAAGGCCGTTTGATTGGCGCCAAAGTGACATTGCGTGGTCCCCGCATGTGGGCCTTCATTGACCGATTGTTGAACATTGCTTTGCCTCGCGTTCGCGATTTTCGCGGTGTATCAGCAAATTCTTTTGATGGTCGTGGAAATTACACCCTCGGTCTCAAGGATCAGCTAGTTTTTCCTGAAATCGAGTATGACAAAATCGATAAATTGCGCGGTATGGAAATCACAATAGTGACTTCTGCTCAAAATGATGATGAGGCGCGCGCATTATTGCAATTGCTCGGAATGCCGTTCAGTAGCAAGAAGGATGCTTAACCTATGGCAAAAAAATGTATGCAATATCGTGAGCTTCGCCGCAAACATGCCGTTCAAGTACGGAATCGTTGTCAGCGTTGTGGACGCCCTCGTGGCTTTATTCGCCGCTTCGGCCTATGTCGCATTTGTTTCCGTGAACTGGCGTTGACGGGCAAAATCCCTGGCGTCGTAAAGGCGTCCTGGTAGCCCCAGGTGGAGGTAGATCATGTCATTTACTGATCCGATCGCTGATATGTTGACTCGCATTCGCAATGCTGTGCTGGCAGGCCATGCTCAGGTTGCAATGCCCAACTCAAAGATTAAAGTAGAGATCGCCAAGATCCTGAAAGACGAAGGTTTTGTTGAAGGGTTCGAAGTGGTCGATGGTGAGCACGAAGGACAAAAAGTCCTGCGTGTAAAGATTAAGTATGTTGGCGAACGTCGCCAGCGACGCGCGGTAATTACTGGCTTGGAACGTGTCAGTAAGCCTGGCCGCCGCATCTACACCAAGAAGACAGACATTCCGTGGGTACTTTCTGGTATTGGCGTTGCCATTATCTCAACCCCCAAGGGTGTTATGACCGGCGTACGCGCTCGACAATTGGGCGTGGGCGGCGAGATCATCTGCAAGGTGTGGTAGGAGGTTTATTACTATGTCTCGCATTGGTCGTTTACCTGTAGATATTCCTGGTGGCGTGCAAGTGGAATTAAATGGTTCCAATGTTCGCGTCAAAGGTCCAAAAGGTGAGTTGCAACGTGAATTTTCCAAATCGATTGATATCAAAATGGAAAATAATCAGTTGAATATTACCCGCAATTCTGAGGATCCTGCGGAACGCGCTTTGCATGGTACAACACGCGCTGTTCTTGCTAATATGATCCATGGCGTTAGCAAGGGCTTTGAGGTTGTTCTGGAAGTGGAAGGCGTGGGATACCGCGCTGAAATGGATGGAAAGAAACTCGCCCTGTTTGTTGGTTATTCACACCCGGTCAAGATGGACCCGCCCGCTGGTGTGTCATTTGAAACAGATGCGAAGACCCGCCAGATTAAGGTGTTGGGCTTCGATAAAGAACTGGTCGGTCAGATCGCAGCAAATGTTCGCAACGTGCGTCCCCCTGAACCATATCATGGTAAGGGCATTCGTTATCAGGGCGAACGTGTACGTCGCAAAGCTGGCAAGGCCGGAAAAGGAGCCAAGTAATCCATGGCTATTAAAAATCGTTCTCTCGCTCGTGAACGCCGCCATACACGTGTTCGCAAGCATGTTTCCGGTACTCCGGCTCGACCTCGTTTGAATGTTTTCAAGAGCCTCAGTGGTATTTATGCCCAGATCATCGATGATGTTCAGGGAAATACATTGGTTTCCGCCTCCACGATTGATAAGGACCTGCGCGAAAAGATGAAGGGTCTGAAAAAGATTGAACAGGCAAAGGCGATTGGCAAAGCTGTTGCAGAACGCGCCAAGTCTCAGGGTATTTCCACTGTTGTGTTTGATCGTGGTGGTTTTCGTTACGTCGGGCGTATCAAAGCTTTGGCAGATGGTGCGCGCGAAGGCGGCTTGCAATTCTAAAATGTTTAGTGACGGGCTAGTTCCGTCACTACATGGAGAAAGATATGGCAGATAATCAATTTACTGAAAAGCAACAGTATGAGACGCAGGACGCCTTTGAAGAGCGGGTGATTGAAATTGCTCGTGTTGCAAAAGTTGTGAAGGGTGGTCGTCGCTTTCGCTTCCGCGTAACTGTTGTTGTTGGAGACAAAAAAGGCACTATCGGGATGGGTGTTGGTAAAGCCAATGCTGTTCCTGATGCGATGCGTAAAGCCTCTGAACGCGCCCGCAAAGACTTGCGTGTAGTGAACACAGCTGGCACCACTATTCCTCATGAGTCTTTGGGGAAAGTCGCTGGCGCAAAAGTATTCCTCAAGCCTGCTTCTGTTGGTACGGGTGTTATTGCCGCTGGCGGCGTGCGTGCTGTATTAGAAGTGGCTGGAGTACGCGACATCCTCACCAAATCCATGGGCAGCGCGAACGTTCTCAACGTTGTGATGGCGACCTTCGATGCCTTGGACGGCTTGCGTTCACCGGCTCTCGAAGCCGCACGCCGTGGTAAGCGTGCTGATGAACTGCTCCCATTCTGGGAACGGAGGAAACAACATGCCTAAGAAAGAGACCACCGGCAAAACTCTGCGCGTAACTTGGGTCAAAAGTGACATTGGGTTTCCCAAAGATCAAAAGGCCACAGTCAAAGCGCTCGGCTTGCGCCGATTACATCAAACTGTTGAGCACAAGGATACTCCCGCATTACGCGGTATGTTAAACAAGATTATCCATTTGCTCAAGATCGAAGAGTAGGTTATTAAATTATGAAGCTACACGATCTCGTACCCAATGTTGGGTCAAAAAAGAATAGAAAACGTGTGGGACGCGGTATCTCAGCAGGACAGGGCAAGACTGCTGGCCGTGGTACCAAAGGCGCTGGTGCGCGTTCTGGCGAAGGCGGTCATGCTTACCGTCAGGGTGGCAACCTGCCATTCTTCCGTCGTTTGCCGTTCATTCGTGGTGAAGGATTTACTCCCCCAAACCAGATTTTCTATAATGAAGTAAATCTTGATCAGCTATCACAGGCTTTCAAGGCGAATGACGAAGTAACACCGGAAGCCCTTGAAAAGGCTCATCTTTTACGCGATTCACGCAACCCGACAGTTGTTCTGGGTCGCGGAGAGATCTCAGTCGCCCTAAAGATTCGCGTACATCGCATCAGTGCAGGCGCCAAAGCCAAGATTGAAAAGGCTGGCGGCACTGTTGAAGTGATTGCCTAACCCTTACCAAAGGATACTTTGCATGAAAACCACCTTTTCAGGCTGGCGTTACCTCTGGAAGTCGGAAGACATTCGTCGCAAACTGATTGTCACTTTTATTATTTTGGCAGTTTACAGACTTGCGGCAAATGTCCCGGCGCCGGGCGTAGATTTTGATGTCCTTGCTGCTTTCCGTAATTCTTCTACCGGCCAGGGAAATTTCCTCGGCTTTCTAGACTTACTTTCGGGCGGCACGGTCTCAAATTTCTCATTATTATCAATGGGTGTGTATCCATATATCACTGCCCAGATTATTTTGCAGTTGCTAATCCCGATCATACCTTCCTTACAGCGCAGAATGCAGGAAGATCCTCGTGAAGCACGCCGTTGGCAGGAAAAGTGGACATACTACCTTGCTGTTCCGATGGCTGCACTTTCGGCAATTGGTCAGATTAATATTTTCAATTCCCTGTCGATTCAAGCGCTTGGCCAGGCAATTCTGCCTTTTGGATTTAAAGCAGAAACCTGGCTTCAGTCGACAACCGTTTTGATTGCAATGACAGCCGGTACCATGTTTGCTATCTGGCTGGGTGAATTAATTTCGGAATATGGTATCCGCGGCCAGGGCTTGTCCTTGATCATTTTTTCGGGCATCGTTTCAAAATTACCATCGAATCTTGCTTCCTTGCTCGCTGATCAAGAGACACGTTGGATTATGCTTATTTTCACCATTGTTATCATTGTGTTGACAGTGTTTGCAATTGTATACGTTCAACAGGGACGCCGCAACGTGCCGGTCATGTATCCCGGACGTCGCATGGGTAGCCGTATGTCCATGCCCGTCAAAGGCACTCTGCCTTTGATGGTAAACCTCTCTGGTATGATCCCATTGATTTTCGCCAGCGCTATTTTGCAATTTCCAACAATTTTGGCTAGCTATTTTACCCAAAGTGAAAACCAGGCTGTTGCCAATTTCTTTGCTGGTATGCAGAATTTCTTTGGTGCAACAGGTACTAGCAACTGGGGCTACTGGACGATCTATTTCTTTATGGTAGTCATTTTCACCTTCTTTTATACTTCTGTCTTGTTTGATCAGCAGAATTATGGTGACAACCTAAAGAAAGTTGGAGCTACGGTTCCAGGTGTGCATACTGGTGCTCCAACCCAAAAGTATTTGAGTACAGTTCAAAGACGTATTACTTTGGTTGGTGCCGTATTCCTTGGTACGGTTGCCATCATGCCTTTCCTTCTCGGACTATTATTAAGCGCATTCAACCTTTCAGCTGCAAGTTCGCAGACTGGTATCTTCCTTGTCTCCTCATCCGGTTTGTTGATTGTAGTTGGCGTTGTGCGTGACACCTTCCAAAATATTGATGCCGAGCTGAAACTTCACGGTTATCAAGATTCGTTGCTCGTCCGCTAAGGAGGGAACATGGTGACCTTTATTGTCCTGCTCGGACCTCCCGGGGTAGGAAAAGGAACCCAGGCCGAAATTTTGGCCGAAAAGACGAAGCTCGCTCATGTCTCTTCTGGAGATCTTTTTCGCGAGAACATTAAAAATCAAACAGAGCTTGGCAAGCTTGCCAAATCCTTTATGGATAAAGGCGAACTAGTGCCGGATGGCGTAACGATCAGTATGATTCGTGATCGCATCTCTCGCCCTGATTGTGAAGCTGGTACGATCCTCGACGGATTTCCCCGTACCCCAACCCAAGCTGATGCACTTGAGAAAATGTTGGCTGAGTTTGGCGGTGAAGTAAATGCAGTTCCTTATATTACTGCTGCTGAGTCTGTTCTTGTAGAGCGCACTGGTGGGCGTTGGACTTGTCGAGATCATGGTCACATCTATCATGAAAAGTTTAGCCCGCCTCAAACTGCAGGCATTTGTGATTTTGATGGATCGGAGCTGTATCAGCGAGATGATGACAAAGTTGAGACAGTCACCAAGCGAATTCGAGTTTATCTCGAGCAGACCATGCCTCTGGTTGAATATTACAGAAAATTAGGCAAACTCCTTGAGATTGATGGAGCACAGCCGGTAGAGCAGGTAACCAAGGTTTTGCTCTCTGCTTTGAAAAAATAATTGTGAGTATGCAGAGTTAATAATAGCTCTGTTGAAAAATAGGTTAAAAATGAGCTTGGAACGCCAGGTCAATATCAAAACCCCTGCGGAACTGAAAATTATGAGGGAAGCAGGACGCATTAATGCTACTGTTCTGGCAAAAGTAAGAGAACTTTTACAACCTGGTATGACAACAGCTGACCTCAACGCGGCTGCTGAGGAAGTGCTGAAGTCATACGGATGTGTATCGCCATTCAAAGGTTATGGGTATCCGCCTTATCCTGCATCTATTACTGTCAGTATCAACGATGAGATGGTGCATGGAATTCCCCACCCGAAGCGTAAGCTAAAGGAAGGGGATATTGTCTCAATAGACTGCGGAACCATCTTTGAAGGTTACGTTGGCGACTCCGCTTTCACAGCTGGAGTAGGGGAGATTTCTCCTGAAGCAACGAAATTGCTTGAAGTCACTGAGGGCGCTTTGTATGCAGGAATTGAAAATATGCGCAAAGGAAACCGCACAGGTGATGTTTCAGCGGCGATTCAACATTATGTCGAAAGCCATGGTTTACACGTGACCCGAGAATATACCGGACACGGCGTCGGGAAGAAAATGCATGAAGGCCCACAGGTACCAAATATTGGTATAGCAGGAACCGGAATGTTGCTTCGCCCAGGCGTAACCATAGCAATCGAACCAATGGTACTTATTGGGACACATGAAACCCGTGTCCTACCCGACAAGTGGACGGTAGTATCTGCTGATGGTTCTTTGACGGCGCATTTTGAACATACAGTCGCTGTCACCGAAGGAGCTCCCCTCATCCTGACTGTCTTGTGACCATCAGAACAAACCGTTAATATGGACGATTTGCAAAACAAACAGTATAATCAAAACCTTGGCTGTTAGAAAAGCAGCCGTAAGTTAGGAGATTTTTCATGAAAGTTTCGCCCTCCATTCGCAAGCGTTGTGCCAAGTGTCGTATCGTTCGGCGCAAGGGTATTATTTTTATCATTTGCGAAAATCCAAAACATAAACAAAGACAGGGGTAGTGTGGTGACCTATGGCGAGAATTGAAGGTGTTGATCTGCCCCGCAATAAGCGGGTCGAAGTTGGACTAACATACCTTTTTGGTATTGGCCCGACACGCGCTCAGAAGATTTTGGCTCAAACCAAGATCAATCCTGATACGCGGATTAAGGATTTAAGCGAAGCAGAGGTTTCTGCAATTCGCGAAGTTATTTCAAAAAATTATAAAGTTGAAGGCGATCTGCGCCGTGAAGTTCAAATGAACATTAAGCGCTTGATCGAAATTGGTTCTTATCGTGGCTTGCGTCATCGCCGCAACCTGCCTGTTCGTGGTCAGCGCACAAAAACAAATGCGCGTACCCGTAAAGGCACTAAGAAAACGGTTGCTGGTCGTGGTCGTCGCAAGGGCGCCAAGAAATAATCCTGTCCGAAAGGTAAATTAGAAACATGGCTCAGAGTGTTCGTTCCACCCGCCGCGCCACTGGCGCGAAAAAAGGGAAGCGTACCCTGTCCTCCGGACAGGTGCATGTCTTCGCTTCATTTAACAATACCATCGTAACAGTTACAGATACCGAAGGTAACACAGTTGCGTGGGGTTCAGCTGGTTCTGCTGGCTTCAAGGGTTCACGCAAAAGCACACCCTTCGCTGCCCGTCTTGCCGCCGAACAGGCTTTGAAAGCCGCCCAGCAATTGGGCTTGCAGGAAGTTGATCTTTTTGTAAAAGGTCCCGGACCAGGCCGTGAAAACGCCATCCGTGCTGTACAGTCGATGGGTTTGAAAGTTCGCTCCATTTCAGATATTACGCCAGTACCGCACAACGGCTGCCGTCCTCCGAAAAAGCGACGCGTGTAATTGATGAGGTTCTTGATATATGGCTAAATTATTAAGTCCGGTTTGTAAACTTTGCCGCCGCGAGGGTGAGAAGCTCTTTCTCAAAGGTGAGCGCTGCTTTACAGCAAAATGTTCTTTTGACAAACGTAACTTTGCTCCTGGTCAACATGGCCGCACCGCAGGACGTGGCGGCGGCAAAGGCATGGGCACAGGACGCGCCTCAGACTTTGCCCGACAGTTGCGTGCCAAGCAGAAGGCTCGTCGTATCTATGGTGTGTTGGAACGTCAGTTCCGCCGCTACTATGATACGGCTATTGCGCGCAGCGGTATCACAGGTTTGAATTTGCTTCAAATCCTCGAATCCCGCCTCGATAACGTAATTTTCCGCCTTGGTTTTGCATCCAGCCGCTCTCAAGCTCGTTTGCTTGTATCTCATGGTCACTTTACTGTAAACGGCCGCCGCACGGATGTTCCCTCCATGCTTCTTAGCGAAGGCGATGTCATTGCTATCCGTGAAGGGTCCATTAAATTGACCTACTTCAAGGATCTTAGCGCTTACACTGAAAAGCGTAACGCCCCAAGCTGGCTCAGCCGCGATGTAAAGTCAATGGCTGGTTCCGTGGCACGTATGCCGGAACGCGCTGAAATTGATGGAAGCCTCGACGAACAGTTGATCGTCGAATACTACTCCAGACGTTAATTCCTCCAGTTGCGCCTCGGGTCGGACCGAAAAGCTGGTACCCGACCCGGCGTGCATTATCAAAAGGGACAGGTGAACCGTGACGGGTATCATTACGAACATGGTTATGCCAAAAATCGAGCGCGAAGCAGAAGCTCGAAATTATGGCAAATTCACAATTAGCCCGCTAGAGGGCGGCTACGGCGTGACGTTGGGCAATGCCCTGCGCCGCGTGTTGCTCTCCTCTCTGGAGGGAACAGCTATTACTTCTGTACGCTTGTCGGATGTTTTGCATGAGTTCAGCGACATTCCGGGTGTACGTGAAGATGTTATTCAGGTCATGTTGCAGGTCAAGCAGATCCGTATCAAGATGGACGGCGTTGACAGTGCCCGCATGCAACTCGAAGTGCGCGGCGAAGGAACAGTCACTGCTGCAGATATTATTACCCCTGCTGAGATTGAGATTGTCAACCCTGATACATATTTATTTACTGTAGACGGTGCCAAGACAAAGCATGATATTGAATTCGTAGTAGAGCGTGGCCGCGGCTACTCTCCAGCCAATGAACGCGCAGGGCATATGCCCATTGGCGAACTGCCAGTGGATGCGATTTTTAGCCCTGTCAAACGTGTCAATTGGGAAGTGGCATCTGCCCGCGTCGGACAGAGCACCAACTACGACAAATTAATTTTAGAAATCTGGACAGACGGAACTATTTCCCCCGAACGCGCTCTTAGCTCCTCTGCTCGCATTTTGATCGATCACCTGCGCTATGTCGCTGGTATTAACGAAGAGATGCTGGCTGTAGCTGTGGAACGCGAAACCTCTGGAAGCCGTTTGAGCAGTGAACTGGCAGAAACGCCAGTAGAAGCCTTGGATCTTTCCGTACGTGTCTTCAATTCCTTGAAGCGCACAGGCATCACCACAGTAGGTGATGTTCTCGACCTCCTCGAAAAAGGTGAGACTGCGGTCATGTCCATCCGCAATTTTGGCGAGAAGAGCCTCGATGAGCTTCGCGACAAGATGCGTGAAAAAGGCTTCATGAAAAATGATTCATCCTCGGAGAGTTAAGAGATGCGACATCAAGTAGCAGGTTATCGATTGGGACGCACAAAGAGCGCACGTATCGCTTTGCGCCGCAACCTGATCAAACAGTTGTTTACACACGAACGAATTCAAACCACCCAGGCCAAGGCAGCTGCAATTCGCGGCGACGCTGAACGCTTGATTACGCTTGCAAAGAACAGCGAAAGCGGCACCACAGAACAGAAAGTTAATGCCCGCCGCCTCGCCGTTTCCAAGTTGGGCGATAATCAGATGATCAAACGTCTGTTTGATGAAATTGCGCCTCGCTTTGCAACCCGCAATGGTGGTTACACCCGCGTCACCAAACTTGGACCCCGACTCGGCGACTCTGCCGAAATGGTTGTCCTTGAGTTAGTGGAAGAATAAGAAGAAACATCTGGCGTACAGCCAAAAGCTAATTGCTAAAGGCTAATCGCTATATGGCACGTTACCAAGTTATTCTTGCCTATGATGGCTCTGGTTTTACCGGAAGTCAGCGGCAGGCGAACTCCCGAACGGTACAGGGTGAACTTGAAAATGCTCTGCGCCAATTAGGTTGGTCTGAAAAGTCAGTCATAATGGCTGGCAGAACGGATACAGGAGTTCATGCAACAGGACAGGTGGCTGCATTCGATTTTGAATGGGCATATGAGACAGAAAAACTACTCAAGGCGCTCAATGCGAAATTACCGCCTGATCTAGCTGTAAAAAGCCTCCACCTGGCTTCAGCAGGGTTTCATCCGCGGTTTGATGCAATTTCGCGGATGTACTGCTACAGACTGTTTTGCGAACCGATCCGCGACCCGTTACGCGAAAGGTACGCATGGCGGATCTGGCCATCACTAGACGGAAATGCCCTCAAACAAAATGCAGGCATCTTCCTCGGCACACATGATTTTGCCACTTTCGGTTCACCGACAACCCCAAAAGGGACAACGGTGCGAACGGTGACAAAGACCGAGTGGAGAAAAATGCCAGATGGTGAGTGGCAGTTTGAAGTCCAGGCTGATGCGTTTTTGTATCGCATGGTAAGAAGATTGGTATTTGTGCAAGTGTCGCTTGCTCAGGGAAAAGTCTCGATCGAGAAAGTCCAGTCTGCTTTATTAAAGCAGGAGAAACTTCCCTCAGGATTGGCTCCCTCGGCTGGGCTGGCGCTAACAAAAGTAAACTATTGATCATTTGAAATGATATTAAGGAAACGGAGAGACGAAAGTGCAACAGAAGACGTACTATCCGAAAGCCGCTGAAATTCAGCGCAACTGGGTTGTAATTAATGCAGAAGGGCAGACCCTTGGCCGTTTGGCTGCGCAAGTTGCGCGTGTCCTGCTTGGTAAGCACAAGCCCACTTTCACGCCTGGCGTGGAGATGGGTGATTTTGTAGTGGTTGTAAATGCCGAACGCGTATCTGTGACAGGCACCAAGACCCACTCTAAATTTCAAACAAAGATCTACTATAGCCATTCAGGATACCCCGGCGGTTTGAAGAGCATTTCTCTTCGTGACCAACTCAATACATATCCTGATCGTGCTTTGCGTGACGCTGTGTGGGGAATGCTCCCGCACAACCGTATGGGACGCGCCGTTCTCAAGCGCCTGAAGATCTATGCCGGCCCCGATCATCCCCACGCGGTGCAAAACCCGCAAGTTATGGAATAAGAGGTAAGTGAATATGGCTCAATATTATGAAGGCATTGGACGACGTAAGGAAAGCACCGCCCGCGTGCGCCTTACAACTGGTTCCGGCAAGATGGTCGTGAACGAAAAAGAAGGCGCGGTATATTTCCCCCGCCTCGGCGACCTCGATGACATTCTGCGCCCATTCAGCGCAGTTGGTCAGGAAGCAAGCAAGTACGACGTGTCTGTCATCGTCAGCGGTGGCGGCACCACCGGCCAGACCGAAGCAGTTCGCCTCGGTGTAGCCCGTGCTCTCCAGATCATCAACGCAGAGTGGACATCCGCTCTCCGCAAAAAGGGCTTGCTCACCCGCGACGCCCGCGTGAAGGAACGTAAAAAGCCAGGTCTCAAGAAAGCCCGCAAGGCTCCTACTTACACCAAGCGTTAATTCGTTTCTGTTTAGATTTAGATCGTTACAACGTAATGCGTGATACACTTTTGTGCACGCATTACGTTTTGCTTTAAGGATATTTAACCATGGATTTTTCCCTTGTCACCTCCACATTTGATACGCTGCGCCTCACCCCGCCCTCAAAGTTGACTCTGCTCGATGCTCAGGAATTTTCATCTGCACATTTCCCTCCAACCCCGCCCGATGTGGACATGCTGATCCTCGGCGTTGATTCGCGTGAAATGGCAGCCCAAGTTAAAGCTGTATTGCAGGCGAATTACCCGGATGAGCACGGGATTTTTCTGGTTGATGAGGGGATGAGGAAAGAGGAAAGATTGGGAATGTTAGGCTCAGGCGATTATTCTTCTTCCACCTGTGTTTATATTCCATCACTAGGGGAGGGGACATCTTTCGAAGCCTTCGCCGAGATCGTAGCTCATCTCCGCGCGCCAGACGGTTGCCCATGGGACAAGGAGCAGACTCACCAAACTTTGCGCAAACACCTTCTGGAAGAATCCTACGAGGCATTATCTGCCATTGACGCAAATGACTTTGATGGAATGCGCGAAGAATTCGGCGATTTGCTTTTGCAGATTGTCCTCAATGCCCAGATCGCCAGCGAGACAAAAGATTTTTCTATGCGCGAGATCGTCCACGGAATTTATGACAAGATCGTCCGCCGCCACCCGCATGTGTTTGGCGATGTCAAATTGGATGGCGTGGACGGTGTTCTGCAAAACTGGGAAAAGCTGAAAGAAAAAGAAAGAGGGAAGAAGAAAGAAGATAAGGGCTTGTTGGATGGAGTCCCTTCGATTCTTCCGGCTTTGAATCAGGCGCAGGAATATCAAGACCGTGCCGCTCGCGTGGGCTTTGACTGGCCTGAGATCGAGGGTGTGTTGGACAAGATCCGTGAGGAGATCGAGGAGATCAAGCAGGCGCAAAATCTCGAAGAAGTGACAGGCGAACTCGGCGACCTTTTCTTCGTGCTGGTCAACCTCGCCCGCTGGCGCAAAGTGGACGCAGAGTCCGCACTGCGTGAGGCTAACTTGAAATTCAAGAAGCGCTTTGGTTACGTAGAAAAAAGCGCGAAAGGGCAGGGACGCAACCTATCTGATATGACCTTGGAAGAGATGGACGCTTTTTGGAATGAGGCCAAAAAGTTGGGGATGTAATTTAGACCGTAGACTGCGGACGGCAGACCATGGTCTGCCGTCCGTCGTTAATATATAAGTTCCTCATTTCACAAAACGGTTGTATAATTTTATTTTGAACGCTTAATGCGGCGCGAGCCGTTATATTTTTTACTCATGGAGGAGTAATATGCATATTAATTTTGCTATGTGGCGCAAAGCCTCGTGGCAGCTCATCAAAATGGATGACAAAAAAGAGTGGGATGCACTTGATGTTGTTTCCAAATGGTTGATCGCCACACGTTCCGCAGTGACCCTGGTCACTGTTTATTCCAGCGTCATCGCTGGCATCCTTGCCGCCCGTGATGGGCATTTTGACTGGCTTACATTCCTTATTGTTACCCTTGGCTTGTTCATCGCACACGGTACCAACAACATCCTCAACGACTACACTGACTATACCCGTGGCGTGGATAAGGATAATTATTTCCGCGCCCAATACGGCGTACACCCCCTCGTACAAAAATTCTGGGATACTTCCACATCCATCCGCTGGTTCATCGTCAGCGGCGTATTGGCTACCTTGGCTGGTGTGTACGCGCTTTTCCATACCGGCTTTTCAATGACTACCGTTTACCTTTTTGTCTTTGGTGCGATAGTACTTCTTGCCTACACCTATCCATTCAAATACTGGGGTATCGGTGAATTCTTGATCTTCCTTATTTGGGGGCCTATCTTGATCAGCGGTGTCTATTTTGTTCTTTCTGGAATTTGGGATTGGTATGTAGTCCTTGCTGGCGTTCCCTTTGGTTTAAGCGTCGCCAGCATCAACATCGCCAAGCACATTGATAAAAGCGAAGACGACAGGGCAAAAGGCGTAGGTACTTTCCCCGTCCGTGCAGGTGAAGCTGCCGCCCGCCGCGTGAATCAGGTTGCCATTGCGCTCATTTATCTCATCACTCTGTATCTCGTGCTGGACGGCTACTTCACTCCCGTCATGCTCATTATTTTCCTCGCTTACAAAGAAGCTCTCATGGCAATCGGTGTGATGAATAAGCCGAAACCTGCTCAAGCTCCTGAAGGCTGGCCCGCCTGGCCTGTTTGGTTCTCTGGCTTTGCTTTCCAGCACAACCGCAAATTTGGCGGTTACCTCATCCTTGGCCTCATCGTGGATGCGCTGCTACGCGCCTTTTTCCCTCAGTTCTGGCCTGGGTTGTTCTAATCAACATCTCAACTTACAAAAAAGGCTCCGAATTTTCGGGGCCTTTTTTGTTTCACTCATTACTCATCACCATGTCTGAAATTTCAAGCCATGCTTCGGGCCCTTCCAAAACCCCGAACCCGATTTTTCCATCTGGTGGAAATGACGCAAATTGATTATCGATCCAGATGACCAGACCCAGCGGCGGATTCGGACTTACAGGCGACTCGAACACGAGAGCATCATCCACATACCAAGCCACGCGCCTCACGCTCCACTGGAGCCTGTATCCATGCCATTGAGTGACATCTACACTGAGAGCGGATGAATCCTCCTCGATGACCTTGCTCAATAACTTTCTCGTCCCTTTGCGTGAGAAGGGAAGGGATACCCCCGCAGGAAGCAGTAATGGATGAAACCTTGGAGAGCGAAAGGACTGCGCTAAAAATCCCTGTGCGGGTTTGTTATCTGTGAAGGATAAATAATTCTGCTGCGATGCGCCGAAGAACCAGGCGGCATTCGGCAAAGTTGGCAGCCGCCAACGCCTTCCGCCAAACCCAAGCGACATTCCGAACGGGTCGTTCCACAGCCCGAAGCCCCATGTTCCGGGGAGGGAATTGCTTGAGGTTTTTGCACGCAGGCTGAGGTTTAAAGAATGATGCGGAAACTTCCTGCGTGAGAGTCCGAAATAGTCATCGATCTGGGCAAAGCGATAGCTGGATGAATCTCCCTCTGGAATTTTTAGAAGGTATCCATTTGCAGTTTTATTGATGCTTGCATTGGGTGTTGTACTTGCTTTCATTAGTTCCTGTTGACCAGCCAGATGCCGAATAGGATGACCGCTCCGCCGAGGATGGCTGGCAATGTGACTTGTTCTTTGAGGACGACGGCTGCAACAACCATGCTTGCGGGCGGCTCAATGAAGAGAAAAGCGCCAGTTTGCGCAGCGGGCAGTTGTGCGAGTGCGTCAAACCAGGCGATGTAGGCGAGACCCGTTGTGAAGAGCCCGAGGAAGATGAGCGCCCACCATCCGCGCGAGTCGAGCAGTGCGATCTCGGTGTAGTTTTTGCCAGCAAAGAACGCAACGGATGTGATGAGCCAGCCGATGGTCATGACCCAAAATGTGAGCCGCGTGGACGGATGCGTTTTCAACCCATGCCGTGAGAGGATTGAGAACACCGCCCAATTGACGGAGCTGATGAGAATGAGAAAATCACCGACTGTGCCGAAGTTGCCGAGGGAGATATTGGCGAAATTTCCCTTGCTGACCACGACCAACACGCCGAGCATGGCAAGCACGATGCCTGCCGTTTGGATTAGTTTGAGTTTTTCTTTGAGCACCAGCCAACCGAGGACTGCGATGAACGCTGGCGAAGTTGCGACGATCCACGCGGTGGTGGTGGCTTGCGCGGTCTTCAGTCCGTTGGATTGCAGCCACTGGTGAAAGGAGATACCTAGAAAGCCAAGCAGGGTGAAGTACAGCCATTCACTTCCTTTTGGAAATGCGAACTGTTTTCGTATGACGACGGCTACGAGCAGAATGGGAATTCCCATCGCGAAGCGGATCCACACTACGGAGACGGGAGATATTTGCCCCACGGCGATCTTTGTGGCAATGAACGATGCACCCCAAACGACTACTGCGAAAAGAGCTTCAAAATAAGGGAGAAGTTTTGTCTTTGGCATGCGCTGGATTATATCAATTCACTTTTTCACCACAGAGTATTTTTTCTTTTTTACACAGGCTATATTGCTCATAAAGTGTATTGTGCTGGTAGGGTACTTTGTGCCCGTAGGGTATAATAGCTACTTCGGAGGCATACTTTATATGGAAATAACCTGGTTCGGACATTCATGTTTTCGTCTCACAGAGCGCAATTACGCCACAGTGGTGACGGATCCATTTGACCACAAAGCGGTCGGTTACGACGCGCTGAAGCTCAAGGCTGAGATCGTCACCATCAGCCATGATGCGCCTGGTCATAACAATAGTGACGCAGTCAAAGGCACGACCCACGTTCTCACTGGCGCAGGTGAATTTGAAATTGGTGAAGTGTTCATCACTGCAGTGCAGACGGGTGCAAGCAGTAAAAAGAACAAAGACAAGGTTCGCAACACACTGTATGTGTTCGATTATGACGGCATTACAGTGGCTCACTTGGGTGATATGCAGGAGATTCCCCCTCAAAGCGAAGTGGAAGCGCTCGGAACGGTTAACGTGCTTCTCCTTCCCGTTGGCGGTGGTGGCGCACTAAATGCCGCCAAAGCTGCCGAAGTTGTCAGTCTGCTGGAGCCCAATTTGGTCATTCCGATGCACTATTCCACGCCGGATTCCAAATTGAGCCTCGACTCGATTAACAAGTTCTTAAAAGAAATGGGCCTCGGCAAAATCGAATCTCAACCTTCTTTGAAAGTGACCCGTTCCGGTCTGCCTGATGAGACCAAAGTTGTTGTACTGGAATATCAAAAAGGATAATGCCCGCAGGGTATAACATGTCAGTCAAAGTTATTATGACTTGGGACATCGCTGCTGAACGCGATCAGGAATATTTTGAATTCATTATTGGTGAGTTCGTGCCTGGTGTGCAGCGGCTCGGCTTGCAGCCCGCTGAAGCGTGGGCAACCATTTATGGGTCGTATCCGCAAATTCAGGTAGGCTTACTTGCTACAGACGTTCCCCAAGCCCGCCGCATCCTTGCTTCGGCAGATTGGGCGCTTTTGCAGGAACGCCTTTTTGGGTACGTAAAAAATTACTCACACAAGATCGTTCCCGTTCGCACAGGTTTTCAGTTTTAGCTCGTCATTACGAGGATCAAAGCAATCTCATGAGCCGTGGTATCCTAGCCGCGGCTCTTTGTTTATAAGTTATGAAACTCGCAACAAGCCTTCTCAAATGGTATTCCAAAAATGCACGCACCATGCCGTGGCGTGACCATCCCGACCCGTATGCGGTGTGGGTCTCTGAGATCATGCTTCAGCAAACACGGGTGGAAACAGTCATTCCTTATTTTGAAAAATGGATGAAATTATTTCCAGACATTCCTTCGCTGGCGAATGCTTCAGAGAGAGATATCTTGAATGCGTGGGAGGGACTCGGCTACTACAGCCGCGCCCGCAATTTGCATAAAGCCGCGAAAATAGTCGCCTCACAATTTAACGGACAGCTGCCTCGTGATCTGACAGAGTTACGCACTCTGCCAGGAATTGGCCGCTACACGGTTGGGGCAATCGCGTCCATCTCTTTCAAAATGGACGAACCCACCTTGGACGGCAATCTCCGCCGCGTGTTCTCCCGCCTGTACGATGTGACCGAATTTGCAGATTCACCTGCTGGCGAAAAAATCTTGTGGGACCTTGCCGCACAGAATCTCCCAAAAGGCAAAGCTGGTGATTACAACCAAGCCCTCATGGATTTGGGTGCAACCACCTGCTTGCCGAAAAATCCGCGTTGCCTGCTCTGCCCATTAATGGACATGTGCAAGGCCCGTGAAAATGGAACACAGGAACTGCGGCCTGTTTTGAAACCAAAGAAGAGTGTGCCGCAATACATCCATGCGGCAGCTGTGATCGTGGAACGTGGGCGCGTGCTGTTGAGTCAACGGCCTGCGGATGGGTTGCTGGGGGGGATGTGGGAATTTCCGAATGCACGAGTAAAGCAGGACCCTGCCGCAGAGTTGGAAAAAGCTCTGAGGTCAGCGAACAGGATTCAGGTTAAGAGAGGTGAGGCGCTGGGAATTGTCTCGCATGCGTATAGTCACTTCAAGGTGGTCGTTCACGCATTTCGGTGCGAGTCAGTTTCAATCCCCAAAGATAAAAATTTGAAGTGGGTGAAGATTGGCGAGTTGGATGACTTCCCGATGGGGAAGGTGGATCGGCAGATCGCTGGCAAGCTAAAAAAATGACAGTCACCTTTAAGGTGACTGTCATTTTTTTTTTACGCCTTGCTCAGTGTTACAAAAACCATTGGCCTTCGTTTTGTTTCCTGATGCAGGTAGCTTTTCACTGCATTGACAATGTCTTTTTCATCGTCGAGCTTGCCGTCGTGGACAACATCCATGACGCGCTTTTGCACTTCAGGGATGAGGG
>CAZHOX010000019.1:0-5117 GCA_964534345.1 uncultured Anaerolinea sp. | reverse complement strand
AGCTTGCCGTCGTGGACAACATCCATGACGCGCTTTTGCACTTCAGGGATGAGGGTTTCAGCTTCTTCAGGGGAGACAAAGCCGCGGGTGATGATCTCAGGGTCGTGCAGCAGGCGGCCTGTAAATTTATCCACACTGATATCGATGAGCAGGATGCCGTTGCGGGCAAGCTGACTGCGTTCGCGCATCACATCGTGGTCGATATCGCCGATGGATTCGCCAGTGACGAAAACATAATCGCCGGGGATGCGTTCCCCAAGCATGACCTTGTTTCCAACGAGTTCGATCACCTGCCCGTTTTCAACGACGAGAATATTTTTTTCATCCACGCCTACTTGTTTGGCAAGTTCGGCATGGCGCTTCAATTGACGAAGTTCGCCGTGAATGGGGAGGAAGTGTTTGGGGCGCACAAGGTTGATGAGCAATTTTTGCTCTTCTTGTGCGGCATGGCCAGAGACATGAATGGGGGCTACGCTGTCATCCACAACTTTCACACCGCGCCGCAGCAGACGGTTGATGGTCTTGCTGATGGTTTCCTCATTGCCAGGGATGGGGTGTGAGGAAAGCACAACCGTATCATTTGGCTTGAGGTCGAACTGGCGGTTCGTGCCAGCAGAGAGACGCCCAACGATGGAGGAAGGCTCACCTTGCGAACCCGTACACATGATGACGACCTTGTGGTCTTGCATTTGCAATGCCTGGTCTATCGGCACGATCATTTCATCTGGGATTTCCAGATATCTCAGCTTGCGGGCAATTTTCACATTGTCCACCATGCTGGGGCCGGCAAAGGTGATCTTGCGTCCGTTATTGGCGGCGGCATCAGCAACCTGCTGCACACGGGAGATCAGCGAGGCGAAGGTGGCAATGATGACACGTCCCTTGGCTTCTCTGAACACCTTGTCAAATGCGGGGCCAATGACAGCCTCAGAGGGAGTCCAACCTGGGCGTTCTGCGTTCGTTGAATCGGAAAGCAGCAAATCCACGCCGCGAGTGGAAAACTCGGAGAGTTTTGCAAAGTCTGTCGGCCAGCCATCCACAGGAGTGTGGTCGAATTTGAAGTCACTCATGTGAATGACCAAGCCTGCGGCGGTGGTGATCGCCAACCCAACAGCATCAGGGATCGAATGACTCACATGAAAATATTCAACCTGAAACGGCCCGATCTTGCTCGATTCGCCCGCCTGAATGGTTTTGATCTGAGCTTTGTGCTGCGAGTTATTGCGCAACAGTTTGCCTTCGATCAATCCGCGAGTGAGCGGGGTGGCATAAATTGGCGCAGAAATATCCGCAACAATGTGCTGGATCGCGCCAATATGATCTTCGTGCCCATGCGTAATGATGATGGCCTTAACCTGACCGGCACGTTTTTTTAAATACTCGTAGTCTGGAATGATGTAATCCACACCGAGCATGTCGTTCTTGGGAAACATAATGCCAGCATCCACCACGATGATGTCGCCCGCGAACTCATAGGCCATCATGTTCTTTCCCACTTCACCGAGCCCCCCGAGCGGGATAATTCTTAACTTGTTTTTCTTACTCATATAATTTTATATACCTCATGTATTAATAGATTTTATTTTTAAACCGCCTGTGGCGGAAAAGGTCAAAAGAAAAAGACCTCCGCTGACTTGCTCGCGAGAGGTCCCTGTGTAGATTTCAAACACAAATGCCTTACCAAACAACTGCCAACCCTTTGACAGTAAAAGTCAACTCAATGAAATGAGTATAGCAGGGCGGGGGAGATTTGTCAAAGCGATAAAACGCCTCATCCTCTGCTGACGTCTGATTCTGTTTCCTTTTACTTCTTTTTACTCTGCCGCTTCTGCTTATCCAACATAACATCGAATTGCAATTGCTTTTCTGTAATGATCTTTTTGATCTTGCTTCTCTGGCTTTCCTCGTAGGTGGTGGCAAGACGCTCCTTGAGCGCGGCAATCTCCTGCAGCAACTCCACCTCTGCAGAGACCATGCCCGCATTTTGCAGCATGGAATATGCCATGCGGACATCCTCTGGCGTCTCAAAATACGCGGTCAAGTCGATTGGCTTGCCTTTGTTTTTCAGGTTGTCAAAGTCTCCGCGCTTAATCGCTTCTTGGATAATTTTTTCAATGGAAAACATACTATGTAATTTTACTCAAAAAAACCCCCTTGGTAAAATGTTTCAAGAAATCTACGGCTTTGGCTGTGAAGTAGGTGAATTATTCTCACCAGTGTTTTTGGTCTCATTCGTTCCAAACAAAGATGAGAAAGTTACTTGAACAACAGCTACTAGTACGGGACCCAGAATTGCTCCAGCAATTGCAGAAGGTATCCCGCCCCACCCGAAGCCCCAGTAAAACACTAGGGCAACAATCAAACTAACGACACCAATAGCGCCCATAGTGACCTCCTTCACAAACAGTATAGCACTTTGATATTTGTGATACAACAACCCTGCTGCTATTAATTGACAATACTCTCTAACTCTTGTACACTTCTCGAAATCTTGTTCGACCCAACCTCGCCAAAGGAAAAGGGTAATCATGGATATCGATCTCGACTTGTACCGTCACGAAATCCGCACATCGTCTGACCCCATCGTTCGCCTCTCCGCAATTGATGTTTCACCTGAAAGCCCGCTGCGCACCATTGTCTTCATTCATGGTTTCGGCGGCAAAGCGGAGCAATGGCAGTATCAAATGCAAAAATTTGCGATGGATAACCGCGTCATCGCAGTGGACATGCGCGGACATGGACTCTCCGACAAGCCAACCGCTGACTATGACATGCCCCGCATCCAACTGGACCTGGAAACTGTTCTGACCCAGTTGAAAGTATCCACGCCTTTTGTTTTAGTCGGCCACTCCTTTGGCGGCGCCATCGTTACCGAATATGCACTCAACCATCCTGAAAATGTTGAGAAGCTCATTCTCATTGCAACCGCTGGGGAATTCAAATTAAACCCGCTTTTCAAATTTGCATTAAACCTGCCAGCTTCAGTTCTGAAGCTGATCGGCCCATTCACGCGCAAGTGGCTGCACGCTCCGCCTCACGCTTTGAAACCTTATTATCTTCAGAACCTTTCCAAATGGAACGGATGGGATAGCTTCTCCAAGCTGCAAGTACCCACCATGGTCATTCGCGGACACCGTGACATTGTTTTCGACCGCCCGCTGTTCGAGAAGGTTGCAAAATCCATTCCCGGCGCAGAGGATATTGATGTCCGCGCATCAGGCCACATGGTCATGTTAGAGAGGCGCGAGGCAGTGGATCGAGCCATCGCCAGCTTCCTCAAAGGTGAATCCAAAAAATCGTGGCGAGACTCTTCTTTTGTCGCTCCCAAATCTTCGCGTGACGAATTGAAGCGTGAGCGCGCCTGGCTCAATCATTATGAAGACGGTGTGCCATACACAGTGGATGTGCCGCGCATCCCCGCCCATCATTTGCTGCGTTCTTCGGTGCGGCGTTTCCCGAACCATCCCGCTGTTTATTTTGAAGGCTCAAAACTGACATACAGACAGTTGAATCACGAAGCCAACCGCTTTGCAAATGCTCTGCTTGGGCTGGGAATTGGCAAAGGTGCGCGCGTGGTCTTATTGCTGCCGAACATCCCGCAGATGGTTGTTGGCTATTATGGCGCTTTGAAAGCGGGTGCGGCAGTGGTGTTAATTCCGCCAATGACCGACCCTGCCGAATTGGCGAATCAGATCAAAGATGTGGATGCGAGTGTGCTAGTCACCATGTCCACATGGTCTGGCTTGGCGAGGCAGATCAAGCAGGAGACGGGTGTGCCGCATGTGGTGCTGACCGACCCCGCCGATTATCTTGCTCTTCCGAAATACCTCATCTCCCGCTGGCGCAACCGTGGGCTTGACCTCTCGAACGCCTTGCACTGGAATCGCTGGCTGGCTCAACAAGAGACGAAATCTCCCATGATGGATGTGCAGCCTGAAGACTTGGCCGTTATCATGTTCACGGGCGGTACTACGGGGCAATCCAAAGGCGTGATGCTTTCGCACCGCAACCTTGTGGCAAATGCGCTGCAAACCCGTCACTGGCTGCCGAATGCAGAGGAAGGCAAGGAACGGTTCTTGTGTGTTGTGCCTTTCTTCCATAGCTATGGAATGACCACAGCCTTGAATGTACCTGTCTCTGTGGGGGCGGCAATGATCTTGAAGCCGCAGTTCATCATTTTGGATGTGTTGAAAGCGGTCAAAAAATACAAACCAACCATCTTCCCCGGTTCGCCAAGCATGTACGTAGCCATTAATAATTTCCGCGGAGTGCGCAAGTATGGGATTAGCTCCATCAAGGCTTGTATCAGCGGGTCTGCACCGTTGCCAGTGGAAGTGCAGGAAGCGTTTGAAAAACTGACCAAGGGAAAATTGGTGGAAGGGTACGGCCTCACCGAAGCCGCGCCCGTAACCCATGCCAACCCGTTAGATAAGAAGAGCCGCAGAATCGGAACCATTGGCGTGCCGCTTCCATCCACGCAAGCCGCCATTGTGGATTTGAAAACGGGCAGCAGAGAAGTGGAGCCTGGGCATATTGGCGAGTTGGCTGTCCGCGGCCCACAGGTGATGATGGGCTACTGGAAGAATGAAGCCGCTACAAAGGAAGTGTTGACTTCCGATGGCTGGCTGTTGACGGGTGACGTAGCCCAAATGGACGAGGACGGTTTCTGCCGCATCATCGCCCGCAAGGCAGATATGTGGTATCCCGAAAAAGCTGGCAAGGAACCCGCCTTCCCGCGCGATGTGGAAGAAGTGATCTATGAAATTCCGCAGATCAAAGAGGTGGCTGTGGTGGCTGTAGCTGGAAACCCGTTTGCGTTTATCATCGGCGCGAAGCAAAAGCCAAGCGCAGAAGATGTGATCGCTTATTGCAGGCGCAGATTGCCCCCGCACCTCGTGCCGCGCTTTGTGATTTTTATGGATGAATTCCCAAGGACGTTTATCGGCAAAGTGTTGCGGCGTGAACTGGCAAAGCGCTACGGAAAACAAATTGCTGGAGAGTAGTAAGGGCTTTGTAAGCGCGAAAGGCTTTCAGAGTCAGTCAAAGATGAATATGATTGAGAACATGAATACTATTATGACCCTGGATGGGGTTTTGGAAAACGGAAAAAAAGTAAA
>CAZHOX010000018.1:5301-29121 GCA_964534345.1 uncultured Anaerolinea sp. | reverse complement strand
ATCGTTGAAAAGATCGGCGCGCAAGTGAGCAGTGTGAAGATCGGAGATAGAGTCGCCCTCCATTACAACATCTCCTGCGGAGATTGCTATCATTGCTCCACGGGCAATGACCAATTCTGTGAAAAAGTTCTCATGCTCGGTCACTACACCAATGGCGGCTATGCAGAATATATTTCTGTGCCTGCGCGCAACGCCATACCCCTGCCAGATGAAATCCCATTTGAACAAGGCGCAACACTGATGTGTGCATCTGCGACAGCGTTTCATGCTTTACGAAAAAGCAGGTTGAAAGGCGGCGAGCGTGTTGCCATCTTTGGCGTAGGCGGGCTGGGGCAATCTGCGGTGCAGTTGGCAAAAGCATTCGGCGCGATCGAAGTTTATGCAGTGGACATCAACGAAGACAAACTTCACCTTGCAAAGCAATATGGCGCAATCCCTATCAACAGCAAAATGGTGGATGCAGTTGCGGAAATCAAAAAGCTCACAAAAAACAAAGGGGTGGATGTTGCCATTGAAATGATCGGTCTTCAGCAAACCATGAAACAGGCCGTGCATGTCGTGGGGGTGATGGGACGCGTGGTCATTGTTGGACTTTCCAAAACGCCGATCGAGATCGACACATACAACGAACTGATCGGAAACGAAGTAGAACTCATTGGCTCGAACGACCACCATTTACAGGAACTTCCCCTGTTAATGGAACTGGCGCGAAAAAAAGTATTGGACACATCACACATCGTCACCAAAACCGTTCCGCTGGATGCAGATGTAGTCAACCAAGTGTTGGATGGATTGGAAAAATTCAGCGGCGATGTTCGCACCGTGATCGTCCCCGCCTCAAACCAACCCGACGCCTGATTCTGTTTCGACAAAGCTCAACCCAAGTTTCAAAGATATAATCGTCCTACAGTAAATTTCAAGAGGTTATATATGTCCAATGATACACCTACAATCAAAATAAGCTCAAAAGGGACCCTGATCACCCTGCTTGTTATCAGCGCTGCGCTGGTCTGCTTTAGTATCTGGGGAGAATACATAAAATATTTCGGCGCTGGCGATATCCACGGCCCCATTCATGAATTTCTCATTGATCTGCTTCTAAATTCATTTTACACAGACAAAGAAGCTAATATTCCGACCTACTTCAACACGATCATTCTCTTTATCCCATCCCTGCAATTCGCCTTTGCAGCAATGTGGAAATTTTCCATAAAAGATAAATTCAAATTTCAGTGGCTTGGATTATCTTTGGTCTTTCTATATCTATCCCTTGACGAAGCAGCTGTTCTGCATGAAAAATTAATTCCTCCCATGCGGGCCATTTTCAATTACGAACGATTTGGCGGCGTTTTATATTTCGCCTGGGTAATTCCGGGTATGGCTGCTGTCCTTCTTTTTATGCTGGCTTATTTACGTTTTTTTCTTAATCTTGAGAATAAATATAAAATTCTATTTTTTATATCGCTGGCAATTTATGTAAGCGGCATCATAGGCGGCGAGATGATCAGTGGTCATTTTGCAGGGACAATTGGCCTCAAGAATTTTACCTACTCCACCTATACAAGTATTGAAGAATCGCTTGAATGGATAGGGTGCTCTTTGATCATATATTCCATGCTCGAATATTTTCGGCAATATCTACCCAATGGGCTTACCATTAAATCATGACCATCCCAGATCGAATCGTCACACTTGCTGAACTCAAACGCAACACAGGGGAACGCGGCACACGTAAATTTATCGCTGTCGATGGCATTGTGTATGATGTAACCGATTGTCCAAAATGGCGGCTGGATATGCACGAATGGCTGCATTTTCCCGGGCAGGATCTCACTAGTGAACTGCCTGATGCGCCCCACAAAGATGAAGTTTTCAAACACGAATGTGTAATAATCGTTGGCCGGCTGGAAGTATAGTGGGGCGGCCAATTCTTTCTTTTATTTTTCAAACCTAACAAAGGAATACAACATGACCACATTCAAATGGTGGCAGACCGCAGTTTTCTATCAGATCTATCCGCGCTCATTCGCTGACGGCAATGGCGACGGCATTGGTGATTTTAAAGGCGCAACCGAAAAACTAGACCATCTTGCTTCGCTTGGCATAGATGCGATCTGGCTGTCGCCACATTTCCCATCCCCAAATTGGGATTGCGGATACGATATTTCAGATTATTGCAACGTAGCGCCAGAATATGGCACTCTGGAAGATTTCAAAACCTTCCTAAACGAATCTCATAAACGCAACATTCGCGTCATTCTGGACCTTGTGCTGAATCACACCTCCGATGAGCATCCGTGGTTCGTTGAGTCAAAATCCAGCCGAGATAATCCGAAAGCAGATTGGTATGTTTGGGTGGATACTCCGCCAAACAATTGGCAATCGTGCTTCGACGGAGATGCCTGGACATACTCGCCAGAGCGCGGTCAATACTATTATCACTACTTCATGAAACAACAACCAGATTTAAATTGGCACAACCCCTCTGTCAAACAAGCCATGTGGCAAGCCGTTCGTTTCTGGTTGGATATGGGCGTGGATGGCTATCGACTGGACGCCATTGGAACAATCTTTGAAGATGCCAACCTCACCCCGCATACCGTTCCAATGAATCTGGCAGAATTGCGTCACTTTACAGATACAGCAAAGACACCTGAAGAACACAAGCTCAAGGAAAAATATTGGGACGACATGTTCAAAAATCAATGGGGGCAGGCTGGCACCCATGAATTAATGAAAGAATTACGCACCATCCTTGATGAATACGAAGGTGACCGCGTGCTGGTAGGCGAAGATGACAATATTGATTACATGGGAAATGGAAAAGACGAACTTCACCTCGTGTTCAACTTTCCATTAATGAAGGTGGATAAACTCACACCAGGTCGTATTCGTGCAAATCAACAAGAACGCCTTGAAAGAATTGAAAATCTCCCAGTTGAAAAAGGCTGGCCCTGCAATACTCTGGGCAACCACGACACCTCAAGAATGTACACGCGTTATGGAAACAAATTGCATGGGCCAGAGCTTGCCCGCCTTCATGCTGCGCTAATGCTAACCTTGAAAGGCACACCTTTTCTTTACAATGGCGAAGAGATCGGCATGACCGATTACATGCTGACGGATATTTCGCAAGTGAAAGATACGATGGGCACCTGGTATTACCATGCTATTGTGACAGAAATGGGCATTCACCCAAGCGAAGCCATCGTCCGTACTGCCGAAATGACTCGTGATAAAAACCGTACGCCCATGCAATGGAGCAACAGCCCAAATGCAGGGTTCTCTCCCAAAGAGATACAAACATGGCTTCCCATCAACCCAAACTACAAAGAGGGAATAAATGTTTTAGACCAGGAGAAAAACCCAAGTTCCTTGCTGCAATACTACAAACACCTGTTGCGCATCCGAAAAGAATCCCCTGCATTGAAAGAGGGAGAATATATTCAATTACAAGACAGCGCACAGGAATATCTGGCCTTCCTGCGTCAATCAGAGAAACAAACTGTTTTAGTTGTACTCAACTTTTCTGAAATTTCCATTGAAATGGATTTCTCCGCCATCCACGAAATCCAAAATTCAAAACTGCGTTCCATCTTTTCCAGCGCCGAAAGACGTAAGGGAGAGGTGACCTCAAAATTCAAAGTAAGTCCTTTTGAAGTATTCATCGTGGAATTGGTCCGTGAGTGAGCAAACACCCACAAAGGTATTCGCCACGCTGTGCGGGCGCATTTACCGTGATGCCGACCCGCAATATTTTCCTTCTGCAGAATACCGTGGACGGAAACTGCTTTTTTGCACCGAAGCCTGCCTCGGAGCATTTTTGGCAGACCCGGATATTTTTTGCAAAGTTCACCGTAACACAAACAAGCCAACCTCAAGGTTAAAGGCCGAAAGCTAGAGCGAAATGGCTGTTGACCTATCAGCGAAGCAGAATGTTAATGTTGGAAAGAACAGCATCAAGTCCAGCCTGAGGCGATGATGAGTTTGAGAGTCATCTTGTCATAAAGTTAAACCGCTTTTTACGAAGCGGTTTTTTCTGTTATACTTGATTGTGAATTTTGTCACTAAACAGAGGGATAATTATCCCCACAAAGTATGAGCAATGAAACTTACCCAAATAGATATGATAGGGAATAATTAAGTTGCAAGCTTATTAATGGCAAACAAACTTGTTGAAAGGATATTTCTTTATTATGAAATTAATTGACGTCATCAAACTGGTAGAGGGAAACATCCTCACCCCAGAGCTCAACTTGAATATTAACATCCTCGGTGGCTACGGTGCAGACTTAATGAGCGATGTTCTCGCAGCCAGCCAGCCGAATGCTGTGTTATTGACGGGCCTCACCAACCCACAAGTGGTTCGAACTGCACAAATGGCTGATTTTCGTGCGATCATTTTTGTCCGTGGCAAACAACCTCAACGCGAAACCCTGGAACTCGCAAATGAGGAAAACATACCGTTAATCACCAGCCCGCTTGGAATGTTCGAGTTGTGCGGAAGGCTTCACAACGCTGGGCTGCCGAGTTTTGAAGCAAATGAATCCTAGCAGAATCCGCACTGAGCAGGAAGTGAATGGGCGCCGTGGCCGAGTCATCACCGACCAGGATGCACATGATATTAACCGTGTGGAGGAACTCTCCTACGATCTAAAAATACAAGAAGTAATGACAAAAAAGCTGTACACAGCCAGCCCAGAAATGTCATTATCAGATGTACTGGAAGTTCTGCGGGTTAATCGAATCTCAGGGGTTCCTGTAGTTGAAGATGAAAAGCTCGTAGGGGTATTGAGTATTGAAGACATTGTACGCGCCATGGAAAAGAACGACCTGACGGAAACTGTCGGGCAATACATGACTCGCAGCCTCGTAACCGTAGCCAATTACGACACCATCGTCAAAGCCATGCAAACTTTTGCAGAGAGCCGCGTTGGGCGTCTGCCGGTTGTAAACGAAAACAATAAACTTGTTGGAATGATCACCAAAGGGGATATCACACGCGGCATTCTGCTCGCTCTTCAAAAAGATTATCAAGAAGAAGAAGTGCGTCGCTACAGAGCCAGCCACCTCTTTGAAGATATCATCTCAGACCGCACCACACTTGTACTGCGCTACAACATCAAAGCTCAAAATTTCACACTGGGCGGCACTGCATCCAGCAACATCAAACGCGCTCTGCTGCGCCTCGGCGCCGACGCACAAATTGCACGCCGCTGCGGCATTGCGGTGTACGAAGCCGAAATGAATCTCATCATCCACTCCACACGCGGCGGCATCCTAAAATTGGAAGTGGAACCCCATCGCATCACCATGTCCACCACAGATGACGGCCCCGGCATCCCGGATGTGGAGCAAGTGCTTCAGCCGGGCTACTCCACCGCAAGCGACCAAGTCCGCGAGATGGGCTTCGGTGCAGGCATGGGTCTGGTCAACATCAAACGCTGTGTTGACAGCATGGACCTTGAATCAACCGTGGGCAAAGGCACAAAGCTCGTCATGCGGATTCATGTACCAAACGAAAACTTTAACAGACGCAAGGACGGATAACAACCTCATGAACCTTCAACAAATTATCGAACGCCTCGATCTTAATCTGATAACTGATTCGCGCGATTTTACAGTGATCCAGCCTGAGGGTGGGTACACCTCAGACCTGCTCTCCTGCGTTATGGCCGGAGCAAAAAGCAAATATATCTGGGTCACATTGCAAGCGCATTTGAACATCGTTGCGGTGGCAGCACTGCTGGATGTAGCGGCCATCATCATCACCGAAAACGCACAGCCAGATGGTGCAACTATTGCAAAAGCAAACGAACAAGGTGTTATTCTGCTTTCCACACCCATGCCAAATTTTGAAGTGGATGGAAAGCTTTGGGAAATGGGTGTTCGCAGCTAATAAAGTTACAGTATGAAAAAATTTCGGGCAGACCTGCACGTTCACACGGTACTTTCCCCATGTGCTGAAGTGGAAATGATTCCACCGCTCATTGTGCAGGAAGCGCTCGAACGCAAGCTCGACATTATTGCCATCACAGATCACAATGCCAGTGCAAATGTACTTGCTGTGCAACAAGCTGCACTCGGCAGTTCATTAAAAGTTTTTGGGGGAATGGAAGTTCAATCGCGTGAAGATGTGCATCTCCTTTGCCTGTTTGAGGATGTCAAATCCCTTTCCACATGGCAATTTGCTGTAGACGAAGCATTGCCTGATATACAAAACAACCCCGAATATTTTGGTGAGCAGTTCATAGTAGACGAGAGCGGGGAATTCATCCGCACCGAGCCGCGCATGTTGTTAACCTCCACACATTTTTCCATCGATGATATTTTTGAAAAGGTAAATGCGTTGAATGGACTCGTTATCCCGGCTCATGTAGACAGAACCAGCTACGGTCTTTTCCCAACTCTGGGCCTGCTCTCTCCCAACTGGCCGATCCTCGCTTTGGAAATTTCCCGCCACTTCACACCGGAAAAAGCAGCAGCCACCTTCCCTTCCATAAAAAATATCCCTCTCATCCAAAGTGGTGATGTGCATCAACTGGATCAATTTTTGGGGACAACAATATTTACACTTGCCACGCCTACCCTGTCTGAAATCAAAATGGCATTCAAAGGTGAAAGCCTGCGAACTGTCCATATTGAACAGTGAACCGCGAAACGCAGCCGCCAGCCATTTAAAAACCCCAATAAATGCCTGACAAGGTACACCCATTATCCTATGACATTGGTCATTGACGATATTAAACAGTATGATAAACTAATCTTGTGAAAATTATCACAATACTTATAAAGGGTAAAAATCATGACGGACTTAGCAAAAGAAATTTCAGCCACTGACCCGCTCAGTATTGCGGAGCAGAAACTGATCATAGACACAGCCATTAAGGATAATAAGGAACGACCCGGCGCAGTAATGTTGGTACTCAATGAAGTACAAGGCAAAATCGGACACGTCTCCCCTCCCATGCAGGTATACATTGCCCACAAATTGAACGTGCCGCTTGGGCAGGTACATGGTGTGGTTACTTTTTATTCTTTCTTCAAAACAAAGCCGCGCGGTAAACACACCATTAAGTTTTGTTTGGGTACTGCGTGCTATGTAGCTGGCGTTCCACAATTGATCGAAAAAGCAAAGCAGATGTTAAACATTGAATTGGGCGACACAACACCAGATGGAGAAATCACATTGGAAGAATGCCGCTGTGTGGGAGCGTGCAGCCAGGCGCCAGTTGTGGTTGTTGACGAAGAAGTTCAGGGAAAATTAAAACCAAACAAGTTTCCCCAAGTTTTGAAGAAGGTGCAAAAGCCATCATGAGAGAGATTGCCCTGCATCTGATGGATATTGCTGAAAACAGTGTCGCTGCAGAAGGACAGAATATTTGTATTGAAGTCCACGAAGATCTGCAGAAAGACTTGCTCACGGCCAGTATCACAGATGATGGGCGCGGTATGGATGCAGAAACAGCCAAAAATGTGATGGATCCCTTTTACACCACGCGCACAACCCGCAAGGTAGGTTTGGGGATTCCGCTTTTCAAGCTGGCGGCTGAAATGTCTGAGGGTGGATTAAGCCTGGTGACAGAATCAGGCAAAGGCGCGAAGATCGAGGCGCGTTTTCGTCATAGTCATATTGACCGAATGCCGCTTGGCGACATCTCATCCACATTTCTGGCGCTGCTGATCTCTCATCCCAACATCCATTGGGTTTTCATTTACCAGACAACTGACAAAAATGGGAACGTGGATAATTTTGAATTTGATGATACTGAACTAAAAAATGAATTAGGTGATATGCCGATCACCGAACCTGACATCCTAAAATTTGTGCGCGGTTTAATTGAAGAAGGCATACAAGCCTCTGCGCACCAAATTACAGACTAAACAAGGAGATAACCATGCCTGCCATTAAATCACTGGAAGAATTAAAACGCGTCCGCGAAGAGGCGCTTCAGAAAAAAAAGATGAAAGCCACACCCGGCAATATACAAGTGATCGTTGCAATGGGAACCTGTGGAATTGCAGCCGGCGCACGCGACACAATGAAAAGCGTTTTGAGTTTTATCGAAACAAACAGCTTGAGCGGCGTAACTGTAACCCAAACCGGTTGCATCGGAATGTGCGAACAGGAACCGATCGTGCAAGTTGTGATCGGCGACCAGCCCAAAGTTGTGTATGGGAAAGTGAACGCGGAAGTTGCAGAACAAATTATGAAGCAACACGTACAAAACGGGACGCCTGTGAAGGATTACGTTTTACCGATCTAGTTATTATGAAATTGCGGTAACGACTGAGTCGTTACTACATAACATGTCTTGGAGTTTAATATGGCGTTTTACCGTTCTCATGTTTTAGTGTGCGTTGACCCGGAGTGCCTTGCAAAAGGCGCTCACGAAATCGTCGACGCATTGCAAGATGAATTTGTTGCACAAGGGTTAATCGACGAAATTCAAGTGCTGGAGACCTCTCGCATTGGTGGTTGCAGCGACGGCCCTGAGATGATGGTGTACCCCGAGGGGGTTCATTATCACGGAATGACTGCGGATGATATTCCATTTTTGGTGGAAGAGCATTTCTTGAAGGGACGCATTGTTGAGCGATTCCGCGAGGTTGTTAAACCTGTGGTGGATGAGGAACTTGGCCCGTTGCGCCCAAAAGAAGTACGCGTTGTTTTGCGAAATTGCGGCGAGATCGACCCGAACAATATCGAAGATTATCTCGCAACAGATGGATACCAGGCACTTGGCAAGGCTTTGTTCGAGATGACTCCTGAAAAGGTCATTGAAGAAGTTCTCAACTCAGGTCTGCGCGGACGCGGCGGCGCGGGTTTTCCTGCCGGCAAAAAATGGGCGCTCACCCGACAGGTAGCTGACAACCCGAAATATATGGTCTGCAATGCAGATGAGGGCGACCCAGGCGCGTTCATGAATCGCCGCGTACTTGAAGGTGATCCGCATTCGGTGATCGAAGGCATGATCATTGGCGCGTATGCAGTTGGTGCCAGCTATGGATATATCTATTGCCGCGCTGAATATCCGGTTGCGGTTGAAACGCTAAATATTGCCATCAAACAGGCGCGCGAATTTGGTTTCCTTGGAAATAACATCCTTGGGACCGATTTCAATTTTGACCTTGAAGTGCGCGTTGGCGCGGGCGCATTTGTCTGCGGCGAAGAAACCGCTCTCATGGCTTCGATCATGGGTAAACGCGGCGAACCCACCCCCCGTCCCCCGTTTCCATCTGTAAAAGGCGTGTGGGGAAAACCAAGCAACAACAATAACGTTGAAACTTATTCCAACGTACCTCAGATCATTTCAAAAGGTGCGGCATGGTATGCCAGCATGGGGACAGAACGATCCAAAGGTACAAAGACTTTCGCAGTTGGCGGAAATGTTGTCAAGCCGGGCCTTATTGAAGTGCCGATGGGTATTACGTTACGCGAGATTATCTTTGAAGTAGCTGGTGGCATCAAGGATGGCAAGAAATATAAAGCCGTGCAGACAGGCGGCCCAATGGGTGGATGTCTTACAGAAGAACACCTTGACCTGCCGCTCGATTATGAAGCTTTGACTCAAGCAGGTTCGATGATGGGCTCCGGCGGCCTTGTGGTGATGGATGAAACCTCCTGCATGGTCGATATTGCCCGCTTCTTCATGGACTTTACACAGGCTGAATCCTGCGGAAAATGCACGCCCTGCCGTGTTGGTACACGCCGCATCCTTGAGCTGCTGCAAAAAATTTGCGATGGCAAAGGACAAGATGGCGATATTGAAAAACTTGAAAACCTGTGCTACGAAGTAGCCCGCAACAGCCTTTGTGGACTCGGGCAAGGTGCGCCAAACCCTGTGCTCAGCACGCTCAAACATTTCCGCCACGAATATGAAGCGCACATTTATGAAAAGCGCTGTCCGGCAAAAGTGTGCCGCTCATTGATCCGCTACGAAATTCAGGAGACAACATGCACAGGATGTACCGTCTGCGCGAGGAATTGCCCCGTGGAAGCGATCAGTGGAGAGCGACGTCAGGCGCATCTCATCGACGCTGCAACCTGTATCCGCTGCGGAATCTGTATGCAAGTCTGTAACTTCAACGCCATTGCCGTGGAATCGTAATAAAACGGAATCTAGGAATGTGTGATCGGAGAATGAATGACTGCCCCAACAATTGATCGTGATATCGTCTCAGTAGTTCAAGCTGCAATTGAAAAGCACGGCAATGGCCGTGACGCGATGATCCCGGTGCTTACTGAGATCAATCGTGCATTTGGATATGTCTCCAGAGAAGCGATTCATGAAGTACGCAAGCAACTTCACGATCCCGCCAGGCAGGTACACATTGCTGAAAGCCAACTTTACGCGTTGACAAGTTTTTACGACATGCTTTCCACCAAACCGCGCGGCAGGCATGTCATCAAGTTCTGCGAAAACGCCCCATGCCATGTGGTTGGAGGCAAAGCTATTTGGGATGGCTTGAGTGAAAAACTGGGTATTAATAACGGCGAAACCACACCAGACAATAAATGGACGCTGGTCACCACCTCCTGCCTGGGTTTGTGCAGCGTAGGGCCGGTTCTGTTGATCGATGATGACATGTATGGCAATGTGACCGTCGATCAAATTCCTGATATTTTGGAAAGATACTCATAGGAGGCCATCATGAAAACAAAACGTGCAATGATACTGGTCTCCAATGATCCCGAAAGCATCCGGCTGGGAGCGAACGAAATCATTCAACACTTGAATGAAGCACTAGCCGCCTACGATTTACAAGATGAAGTAGATGTTAGCACGGTCTCAGATACAGGCCATTCCAATATCCATCCACTGGTTGTTGTCTATCCTGATGCCACAGTGTACGGCCCCGTCAAGCCATCAGATGTGCGCTATTTGGTAGAAGAACATTTGTATAAAGGCCGCATCGTAGATGACCTGCTTGCCCCTCCCAAAATGTTAACCGGACAGATCGGCTGGTTGCGCGGGCACAAAGGGTACAACCCAACAGAACATCGCATTGTGCTAGAACGCGCTGGCCGTATCGACCCAGACAATATTGAAGAATATATCACTTCCAATGGCTATGATGCTCTTGGAAAAGTACTAAGTGAAATGACGCCCGAAAGCGTTATTGATATGGTCGAAAAATCCGGCCTGCAAGGACGTGGCGGCGCCGGCTTCCCTACTGGGCGCAAATGGAAGTTTGTCCGCGCTGCTCAGGGTAGTAAAAAGTACATAGTTTGCAACGCAGATGAGAGTGAGCCCGGAACGTTCAAAGATCGCATCGTACTCGAAGGCGATCCGCACGTCATCATTGAATCAATGGCAATTGCCGCGTACGCAATCGGCGCAGATGAAGGCTACATCTACATTCGCGGTGAATATGGTCTTGCCTATCGCCGCCTTGAAAAAGCCATTCTGCAAGCCAGAGAATTCGGTTTCCTCGGTAAAAATATTTTTGGCACAGAGTTCAACTTTGATATTCATATCCACGCGGGCGCAGGCGCTTATGTCTGCGGCGAAGAGACTGCCTTGCTCGAATCACTCGAAGGCAAACGCGGTGAGCCCCGCTCAAGGCCTCCCTACCCCGTTACCAAAGGATTATGGAACAAACCAACATCCGTCAATAACGTGGAAACGCTTGCAAACATTCCTGCCATCATCCGTAATGGCGCAGAGTGGTACCGCTCCATCGGCACACCATCCAGCCCTGGGACAAAGGTGTACACGATCATGGGCAATGTCAACTTCAGCGGCGTGATCGAAGTGCCAATGGGAGTTACTCTGCGCGAGGTCATCAACATTTATGCCAAGGGCATGAAGCCCGGCAGCACCCTCAAACTTGCACAAACAGGCGGAAGCAGCGGCTCCATCATCCCTGCGGTGTTGCAAGATACTCCAATGGATTTTGAATCCTTCCGCAAGGCTGGCGTATCACTTGGGTCAGGCGCTTTATTGATCTGCGACCAGCAAACCTGCATCGTAGACCTTGTCAAAGTCCTTTTGCAATTCTTCCGTTTTGAATCCTGCGGCAAATGCACTCCCTGTCGCGTTGGCACACAACGCTCTTACGAGATCGTGGAACGCATTTCGCAAGGACAGGGAAAACTGGAAGATCTGGATACTTTACAGGATCTCATACGTGAAATGGAACGAGCTTCCAACTGTGGACTCGGCCAGACGGCCACCGTCCCAATTCGCGACATGCTCAAACATTTCCGTACCGAAGTGGAAGCACACATCCTCTCTGGAAGTTGCCCAACTGGCATCTGCGAGATGACACCAGAAGTTGAGAAAATCTAATCATTTCATATAAAAGATTTACAAGTCAAATAGTTGAAAAGAAAATTCAACACAGAGGTATACATGGTGAAAATAACGATTAACGAAAAGCAGATCGAAGCCCCAGAAGGGACAACCGTCTTGCGCGCCGCAGAAATGGCAGGTATTTATATTCCACGGCTTTGCGACCACAAGGAACTTACTCCTTACGGTGGCTGCCGCCTGTGCATTGTGGAAGTGGAAGGCGCACGCGTGCCAATGGCTTCCTGCACATTGCCAGTCAATAACGGGATGATCGTTCGCACAGAAACCCCTGCGCTCAAGCAATCACGTGAATTCATCCTCTCCATGCTCTTCAGTGAAAGGAATCACTTCTGCCCCTTCTGCCAGGTCAGCGGTGGCGATTGTGAACTGCAAAATTCCGCCTACCATGAAGAAATGACGCACTGGCCCATTCAACCAGGCTGGAGCGATTTCAAGGTAGATACCACTCACCCCTATTTCATCCTCGATAACAACCGCTGCATTCTGTGCCGTCGCTGCGTACGCGCCTGCGGCGAACTGGCAGGCAACTTTACCCTTTCGGTTGCAGAACGCGGCGCGGCCAGCATCATCGTAGCTGATACGGATGTTCCACTCGGCGAAAGCACCTGCATCAAATGCGGCACTTGTGTCCAAGTCTGTCCCACAGGCGCACTCATTGACCGTACAAGCGCCTACCAGGGGCACGATGAAAGCCTGCAAGAAATCAAATCAATTTGCGCAGGCTGCTCTGTCGGCTGCTCCATAAAAGTTATGGTGCGCAATAACCGCATTGTCCGCATTGAGGGCGATTGGGAAGGTGCAGTAAACCACGGGGTACTTTGCGAGCATGGACGATACGATCCTGTCACCGAATCTCGCAAGCGCATCACCACTCCGCAAATTCGCAAGAACGGCAAACTCGAATCTGTTACATGGGACGAAGCGCTGAATACAGTGGCCGGCAAATTAAATGCAGAAAAAAGCAGCATTGCAGCAATTGCATCCACAAGGTTATCTGCCGAAACCCTGACAGCGTTCAAAGAGTTATTTACCGAGAAATTCCAAAGCAAGCTCGTCACCAGCATTGAAGAAGGCGTGCCCACAGCAGCCGTCACTCAGTATGCAGAAAAACACGAAGCCTTTGAAGGAAAACTTGATGTTCTGCGCAATGCGGATACAGTCATGTGCATCGGCGCAAACATTCATCGTAGCCACATGGTGGCTGGCTTCATGTTCAAACGCAACCTCGCCAAAGGCACGCGCTTAATCACAGTTGACCCCGAATCAAGCGAATTGGACTACATCGCAAACATCGCCTTGAAAACTCAGGCCGGCTCAGACCTCGCCCTCATTCGTGGATTGCAAGCCGTCATCGTCAAGGAAGGACTGGGGCGCTCGCCTCTTTCCCTACCCGATGCAAGCCAGCTGATCGAAAAAGCTGTCAGCGCCGCTGGTGTCTCTCTCGAAGAACTCAACCAAACAGCGCAGTTGTTGGCGCGCTCCATTTCGCCAGTCATCCTGTTCGGGAAAGGCATCACAGCCCAACGCGATGAAACACTTGTTGAAGAATTACATCGCCTCGCCGTATTGGTCGGTGCCGTAGACAGTGAGCGCCATGGCCTGCTCTCCATCAAAGGCGAATCGAACAGCCTCACTGCCACATTACTTGGCATGGATGCCGCCTTCAACCTCAACGGACAACAGGTTGTGTACGCCGCCATCGGAGATGACTACGTTTCAAAGTCTCTGGTAGAGCGTGCTTCCAAAGCGCAATATCTGGTTGTGCAGGCTTGCTACGAATCCAAATTGACCGAGCAGGCAGATGTCATTCTACCCGTCACGATTTGGGCAGAACAGGAAGGCCACTACATCAACCTGGATGGACGAATCCAAACAGCACACAAATCGATCAACGCTCCTGAAAGCGTACGCGAAAACATTGCAGTGTTGAATGAAATTGCAGAACGCACAAAGATGACATTGGAAACCGATTGGCAAAAAGCCATCCTGACACGCAAGTCCAGCGTCTCGTTGAATTAATAAGGCAAAGAGAGAATCTTATGAACAAACCAAAAATTGCTTCTGACTGGATCTGTGGATGTGCAGGCTGCCATATGTCTCTGCTCGATATGGACGAGCGCATCTTGCAGATCGTTGAACTTGCCAATTTGCGCTCCACCCCCATTACTGACCTAAAAGAACCCGATGAAAGCGGCGTGGATGTTGGCATTTTGGAAGGCGGCATTAACAACAGCGCAAACGAAGAAGTTGCCCACAAAATGCGCGAACGCGCAAAAATATTAGTGGCTTTGGGCGATTGTGCCGTATTTGGCGGCGTACCTGCCATGCGAAATCTCTGCGGCGTAGATGCCGCACTGCGCCGCGCCTATGTAGAAGCTGAAAGCAACGAACCCGGCAGTGAAGTACCCAACGACCCCGAACTCGCAACCATGACCAAAGCACGCGCCATCCATGAAGTTGTAAAAGTTGATTACAACGTCCCAGGCTGCCCGCCAGATGCAGATACGATTTTCCACGTCCTTGCTGAATTAGCACAGGGACGAAAACCCGAACTGAAAGACGAACTGCTGCACTGGCACTAGGAGATTTTACAAATGACAACACAAAAAATAACGATCGAACCTGTTACCCGTATTGAAGGCCACGCAAAAGTCACCATCCACATGAAGGATGACAACACCGTTGACCATGCCTACATGCACGTCAACGAATTTCGCGGGTTTGAAAAATTCTGCGAAGGCCGCCTGTATTTTGAAATGCCGCAGATCACCCCGCGCATTTGCGGTATCTGCCCTGTCAGCCATCACCTCGCAGCCGCAAAAGCTGGAGATGCACTCACAGGCCAAACCCCGCCCCGCCCCGCCAAGCTCCTGCGCGAACTCATGCACATGGGGCAGATCATCCAAAGCCACGGAATGCACTTCTTTGAACTCGCCGGCCCCGATCTGCTGCTTGGTTTCGATGCCTCGCCTGAAATTCGCAGCGTGGTCGGTTTGATCGGCGCAAACCCCGAACTCACCGTCAAAGCAGTGCAGCTTCGCAAGTTCGGGCAGGAGATCATCAAAACCCTCGGCGGGCGCAAACTCCACCCCGTCTTCGCCATTCCGGGCGGCGTCAACAAAGCCCTCACCATTGCCGAGCGCGATGGAATGCTCAAAGGTGTTGACCAGGCCATTGAAACTCTCCAAATCGGCTTACAGATCATGAAAGACTGGGCTCAAAAGAACATGGAGGATATCAATAAATTCGCTGTGTTCCCAACCGGCTATTTTGGGTTGGTCACTCCTGAAAATGGTCTGGAGCTTTATGATGGCGACATCCGCCTCATCAATCGCGAAGGCGTGGAAATGGAACGCTTCCAGGTTGCAAATTATCTGGATGTTGTTCAGGAACATGTTGAACCGTGGTCCTACCTGAAATTCCCCTTCTACAAAAAGCTGGGTTATCCAGATGGAGTCTACCGCGTCGGCCCGCTCGGACGGTTGAACATCGTCGATAAAATTGATACTCCGCTGGCAAATGCCGAACTAAAGATCTTCAAGAGCCTCAACAATGGTAAGCCGGTTGAAAACACACTTTATTATCATTACGCCCGCCTGATCGAAGCCCTGTTCGCTGTGGAGCGCGCGCGTGTTTTATGCGAAGACCCGGATATTCTCAGCACCGATATTCTCAATACCCGCAAGAATTACACCGGCCACGGCGTAGGCGTACTGGAAGCCCCACGCGGCACCCTCATCCACGATTACACCGCAGACGAAAACGGCAAGCTGCTCAAAGTGAATTTGATCGTTTCCACAGGTCACAACAACTGGGCCATGACAAATGCCGTGGATAGCGTAGCAAAGACGTACGTCAAAGGGCCAAACATCCATGAAGGAATGCTCAATCGCGTCGAAGCAGCTATCCGCGCGTATGACCCGTGCTTATCCTGCTCCACTCATGCCGTCGGCCAAATGCCCATTCAGGTTGATTTCATCGCCCCAGACGGCACACTGGTCAAGACCCTAAAACGAGACTAGAATATTTTTAGCAGGTTCCGTTATTTTGTACTCATTGAAACTTTAGGAGTGCGGTCGCTCATTGTTTCCAAAATTTGTCAAAGGAGTTTAACCATGACGACAGTTCGCAAGATAGTTGATGAGAAAACAGAAATTAAGGTTTACACCGTTCCAGCAGATGCAACCGTTTTAGTTGCGCTGCAGATCATGGAAAAAGCCAACACAGGCGCGGTTCTGGTTTCAGAAAATGAAAAAATTGTTGGCATTTTCACAGAACGTGATTATGCGCGTCAGGGTGAAGTCAAAGGAAAACACGCAGAGGACACCATTGTCCGCGATGTAATGACCAGCCAAATGGTGATGATTCGGCCTGAGACCACCCTGCAAGAATGTGCTGAATTGATGCGCCAATATCGCGTGCGTCATCTACCTGTCCTTGAAAACGAACGAGTGATTGGCGTGGTATCCATCCGCAGTCTCGCTGAGGCTCTGCTCATGGAGCAAAAAGGGACAATCGTTGAGTTGGAAAAATATATCCTCGGCACGGGTTACGGCGAATAAAAATTCTTAAAAGGTAAAGCTGGGAGATAAGCATTGCTCATCTCCCAGTATATATAAATTGAAAAAACTACTTATTATTGGCTATGGAAATCCAGATCGGGAAGATGATGGTGTCGCCTGGCACATCCTGCGGGCATTGACCATAAAACTAGGGCTGCCAGCGCCAGATTCCTACGAAGAGGAATTCCCGCAAAACGAAAAAGCCGATTTTTCTTTTTACTTGCAACTGACCCCAGAAATGGCTGAAGAGATCTCGGCGTATGAATATGTCTGTTTTGTAGATGCACACACAGGCAACATTCCCGAAGAAGTGCGATTGATGGATGTGGAAAGCGATTTTCAACGCTCACCATTTACCCACCACCTCACTCCTCAATCGCTTGTTTCGATCTGCGAATCATTATATGGGAATAGACCGCAAGCCGTTCTTCTTTCAGTGCGCGGGTATCGATTTCTCTTTTCGCGGCAATTGTCAGAAGAAACGCTGGAACTTGTCCCTCAAGCTGTTGAATTGATCTGGAAATGGCTTGAAAGCAAAAGCATTTTGACATAGCGCGTACCTCAAAAACACCCATCGGAAAATTTCAAAGAAAAAGCCGCTTTATAAGTGGAATTGGTATAATGCGGGGTAGCGCCTCGCTTTGCAAATCATATAACCCCCAAAGGAGATTGATCTTATGACCACAGTTCGCAAACTTCTGGAAGCAAAAGAAACCGCAAAGAATTTTTCTGTGGAAGCATCCCAGACCGTGTTGGATGCGCTTAAAGTAATGGCTGAGGCACACATCGGAGCAATTCTGGTGACTGAGAACGGCAAGATCATAGGCATCTACACCGAACGCGACTATTTGTACAAAGGCGAAATTGAAGGCCGCAATGCAAAAGAAACAAAACTCAAAGATGTGATGGTCTCCAAGATGATCACAGTAACAAATGAAACAACCGTAGAACAATGCATGGGGTTGATGAAGCAATATCGTATTCGCCATCTTCCCGTTGTAGAGCAAGATCAATTGATCGGTCTGGTATCCATGCGTGATGTGATGTTGGCAGCCATTGAAAACAAGGAAAGCGAGATTCGCGGGTTGGAAAACTACATCCTCGGCTCGGGCTTTCAATCATAATTTCAACCACAGCAAAAAAAGGACACCACCTCTTAAGGTGTGTGTCCTTTTTTATTTTTCAGAGTTTGCAATTATCTACTGGTAAAATCGCATCTATGTCTTTGAATAAACTTTACTCTGCCATATTTCTATCCACGATCCTGCTTGCAGCCTGTGCGCCAGCCACCCCAGCGCAAATCATCCTTCCCACCTACGACCCTTTTTTACCTCTGCAAAATGATGTAACAGGGCAACAAGCGATCGCAGTGACAGCCGCCCCCAATTCGCCCCTTGTTCCCACAGCTACACGGCAACCTACTCCTACGCGTGCGCCGCTCAGTATATCTCCCGTCTCTCCAATTCTCGCCGGAGTTGCAAGCCAGATCATGGGTACGCCTACGCCAGATCAGGCACGCATACTGCCAACACCAAGGCAGGAAACAGACGAATACATTGTACAGGCCGGGGATACCCTTGGGGATATTGCCCAACGATACGGAATAAGTTTACAAGAGCTTATGACAGCCAATAACATCACTGACCCAAACGCATTGGATATCGGCATGGTACTCACTGTCCCAGCGCCCAACCCTGGCGAAATCGGTCTTTCTCTAAAAATAATCCCCGATTCAGAACTGGTCTACGGCCCAGCCAGTGTCTATTTTGACATCAATGAGTTTATTCAAAGCCAGAATGGTTACCTCGCCAGCTACACACAAGATGTTAATGGCGTCATATTGTCAGGCGGAGAAATCATCCAGATCGTCTCTGAAAACTATTCCATAAATCCACGTTTACTTCTGGCATTGCTTGAATATCAAAGCGGCTGGGTGACCAATCCTGCCCCCATCAACACGTCCTTCCCAATGGGGTTAGCAGATGAAAACCGTTATGGACTTTACCGGCAGCTTGCATGGACAGCAGACACATTAAACCGAGGATATTATCTCTGGAAGGTAAACGCACTCTCCACATGGGTACTCAACGATGGTACAGTCATTCCAATTGACCCAACCATCAATGCTGGAACCGCAGCCGTGCAATACTTCTTCTCAAAATTTGATGACCGTACAATTTGGGATAAAGATGTAAACGAAACTGGATTGATCGTGACCTACTTTGTGTTCTTTGGAAATCCATTCAACTATGCCGTTGAACCGCTTATTCCTTATCCTTTATCCCAACCCGCAATGAACCTGCCTTTTGGTCCAAATGAAACATGGTACTTTACTGGCGGCCCACATGGCGGCTGGGACTCAGGCTCTGCCTGGGCCGCGCTAGACTTTGCTCCGCCCGGCGATAATGGAGGCTGCTTCACTAGCCCCTCCTGGGTCACCGCAATGGCAGATGGATTAATCACCCGCGCATCTGGTGGTGCAGTCATTCAAGATCTGGATAATGATGGCTACGAACAGACCGGCTGGGTGATTTTATACATGCACATCGCAGCAGAGGAACGCATTGCCCCCGGAGAATACCTATTTGCCGGAGAACAAGTAGGGCACCCATCCTGCGAAGGCGGCGTTTCAAATGCAACCCATGTACACATTGCCAGAAAATTCAATGGCGAATGGATCGGCGCAGACGGCTCCATCCCTTTCAACATGAATGGGTGGATCTCCAGCGGAGATGGAATTGAATACAACGGTTTCCTCTCACGCGGATCACAGGTCATCGAAGCATGGGATAGTGCAAACGACCTAAATTTGATCTCGCGCTAATTCATACATCATTAATCTAAGCAGATATAATTCAACCAACTTATGCAGCGCAACATTGTTCTCTTCACAATCATTTCGTTGATAATATCCGCCTGCGGGGCTTCGCCTTCCATCTGGGGGATCGTTCCCACCCCCACACAGAATTCGTCCACCCAGGCAGCGCCTCTTTTCGACCCGTTTGCTGTTCAGGACGACCCGATCATTTTCCCCACCTCAACACCGCCTATTATCCTCGTTACAGATATTACAAACACACCTACACCGAACGGCGCTGCCCCAGTCATTGAACCAACTTTCACCGCATCGGCTGAAGCGGCTCCATATCTTTATTATGCTCAAAGCGGTGACATGCTATCCGCAATAGCCAAACGATTTGGCGTGGAAGAATCCGAAATCACATCAGATGCTGATCTCACAAAAACGACCCTGATAGACCCCGGCACACTTCTCGTCATCCCAAATAAAATCAACGAATCGACCACGCCCAATATTCAGATCATGCCAGATGCTGAGATCGTATTCTCAGTCACTGCTGCTAATTTTGATACCGAGGCTTTTGTAAAAAAACAGGGCGGCTATCTTGCCAGCTTCAGAGACTACCTTGGTTCTACTGGCTGGATACAAGGCTACGATGCTGTTGAGCGCCTTGCCTATGAGAATTCGATCAACCCACGCATGATTTTAGGGTTGCTGGAATACGAAAGCCGCTGGGTAAGCGGTCAGCCGATCGACCTGCTGCATACCGATTTCCCCATGGGTTTCAACGATTACCATTTCAAAGGCATGTCGGTGCAAATGGTTTGGGCAATCAACAACATGTCCATTGCTTATTATGGCTGGCGCGCCGGAACCATTACCCACCTGGATTTTCCTGATGGCACCAAGCTCCGCATCGATCCGCGTTTAAACGCGGGTACCGTTGCCATACAATACTTGTTCTCGCGCCTTTACAATCAATCCAAATGGGCACAGATCATTGACCCAAATTCCGGCTTTCCTGCCATGTACACCAAAATGTTCGGAGACCCTTGGGCTCTTGCAGACGAAGTCAATCCGTTATTTCCACCAGCACTGACTCAGCCTCCGCTTACCTTGCCGTTTGAACCCAACACCCAATGGAATCTTACCGGCGGCCCACACAATGGCTGGGGACAGATCAACCCCGATATTTACGGGCAATCACACAGCGTCTTTTCTGCCATTGATTTTGCCCCGCCCACAAAAACTGGCGGTTGCGGTGCAACAGATACTTGGGTGGTTGCAGCGGCGCCCGGCCTTGTTGTGCGTGCTGAAAATGGCGCGGTCATGGTCGATCTGGATGGAGATGGCTACGAACAAACCGGCTGGAATCTCCTCTACATGCACATCGCCAAAAAGGACCGTGTCACTGCCGGAACCTGGCTGGAGCAGAATGACCACATTGGACATGCCTCCTGTGAAGGCGGAGTTTCGACCGGCACCCATTTACACTTTGCCAGAAAATATAACGGCGAATGGGTAACAGCCGACGGTCCAATTCCATTTGTCATGGATGGATGGCGTGTTGTAGCTGGAGAAGCTCCTTATAAAGGCAAGCTTGTCCGCGGCGATGAAGAAGTTATTGCAGACCAGCAGGGTCAAAGCTGGTCCAGCATCATACGCGAAGAAAATGAATAAACCCAAAAATAAAATTCTACAGGCCATCACCACACTTGCAATCTCAATAATTTTGATCGCTTCATGTGCCCCATCTGCATCCAATTCAAACAGCAGCACAACTCCTGAGACAGATCTGCCGGAAGATGTGATTAGTTCCGCAGCCAGGCCAACTCCATTACCTATCCGTAAAAATTACACACCCGGAGAATTGGTTGATTACACTGCCCAAACAGGGGATTCGCTTCCGGCTCTGGCATTACGCTTCAACACAACCGTAGATGAAATTCTGCTTGCCAACCCCCAGATACCGCGAGATGCCACAACCATGCCGCCCGGCATGCCCATGAAAATACCTATTTATTATCTTGCGTTGTGGGCAAGTCCATTTCAGATCATTCCAGATCACGCATTTGTCGATGGCCCATCAGGGTCGGGATTCAATACTGCTGCGTTTGTCGAGTCGCAGCCTGGCTGGTTAAGAGATTATCGCGCCTACGTTAGCGGCAGGTGGCGTTCCGGCGCTGAAATGGTGGATTATGTTGCCACAAATTACAGCATCAGCCCTCGTCTATTACTTGCAATTCTCGAATATCAGACCGGCGCTCTGACAGAAACTGATCCGCCGCAAACAAAAAGAATGCTGGGACTCTCGCGCAGGTTTTGGGAAACTCCATACCTCCAGCTTGTGCTGGCTGCAAATATCCTCAACAATGGCTATTACGGTTGGCGAATTGGTAAATTACTTGAATTTGAAGATATCGATAATATCCTCATCCGTCCCGATCCATGGCAAAATGCCGGGTCTGTGGCAATACAATTCTATTACTCGAATATTTACAAAGGGAATGAATACACACTCGCCACTGGGTCAGAAGGATTATTCCTAACCTATACAAATTTATTTGGCAATCCCTGGGCTGAAAATATCGTCCACATCCCCGGCAGTTTACAACAACCTGATTTCATGCTCCCATTTCAATACGATCAAGTTTGGTCATACACAGGCGGTCCGCATACAGGCTGGGGCACGGGAGAGCCGCTTGCAGCTATAGATTTTGCCCCTCCAAGTGAACAGTCTGGTTGTGTTACCGCAAAACCCGAAAACTTTGTTACGGCAATGGCAGATGGACTAGTTGTCCGTTCAGGCACAGATGGCCTTGCCCTTGACCTTGACAAAGACGGAAACGAAAAAACCGGCTGGGTAATCTTCTACCTGCACCTTGCCCCAGATCAGCAAGCACCTCTTGGATCAGAATTAACCGCAGGCGACAAGATCGGTTATCCATCCTGTGCGGGCGGACACGCCACTGGCACCCATGTTCACATTGCTCGAAAATATAATGGAGAGTGGATGCTGGCAGATAGTACCATTCCACTCAAAATGAATGGATGGACTACACACAATGGAAGCCGTGAATACCTGGGTACTCTTACGAAAGGAAGTGCAATTGTTATTGCCTGTGACTGCGGTGATGCGTACACATCTATCAGCGGGAGTTACCCCTAATACAAGAAAAAACGGGCTAAACGCCCGTTTTTTCTTGTATATATTCACCTTCTCTTAGCACTGCATTTGTATCTTCGTCTAAGATCTTAAATATCAATTTCATCGGAAATGCCTTGCCTAACATAGCTTGAGCGGGGCAATATTTATCAGCGGAAAGCCCAATGGCTCGCAATAGGGCAGCATCATCCACATTGCGACCTTTCACCAAATATTCGATAACTGCCTGTGTAAAAACCTTTGGATGTTCACCTGCCCTGTCAGCGTGAACCTTTACTTGAAAGTCTATTACTGGTTGTTTCTTTTTCTGTAAAATGGAGATAACGTCCATTGCAGTACAGCCTGCAAGCCCCATCGCAATTAATTCCATGGGACGTGGACCATTATTTTCACCACCCACCGAGGTATCTGCGTCAATTTTTTGAAGAATTCCAGATTCTCCCATTCCTTCAAAAGCCATTTTCCCCTTCCAAGTCATCGCTATATCCATTTTTATCACTCCAAAATTATATCTGGTACATATTTTTCGAGATTCTTTTTTGAAATTCCGCCAATCCACATCAAACGAACTACACCGTCACGGTCAATTACATACGAGCTTGGCAAATTCATGGTTTTGAATTTTTTCTGAGCATCATAATCTTTATCGAGCCAAATGGGGAATGTTAATTTGAATTCATCAACAAACGGCTGAACAATATCAAGAGTCTCCTCCTGATCTATTCCTATCAGCACAAATCCATCTTTCTTGTATTTCTCGTAAAAATCAAGCAGGGTGGGCATCTCTTCACGGCAAGGCGGGCACCAAGTGGCCCAAAGATTTACCAACACAACAGAGCCATGATAATCAGCAAGCGAGACCTGTTTTCCAGAAAGATCGATGAGATTCAATTCAGGCGCAGGGTAATTTACTTGAGCGGGAACAGCCGAAAAGTCCTGAGCGGACGCGGCTCTTTGATCCAAAAGCATGAT
>CAZHOX010000018.1:0-5201 GCA_964534345.1 uncultured Anaerolinea sp. | reverse complement strand
CTCAAGTTTCCATCTTAAAGCCTCTTTTTGAAGACTTCATGTGTGAAGCTGGAACTACCATCTTTGAACAGGGAGATCAAGCAAAGTATTTATATTTGCTTATGAATGGAAATATTGCCATCCGTTACAAACCCTATGATGGACCACCACTTACCTTAACCCGCCTGCACGCAGGGGAAATTTTTGGATGGTCGGCAGTGCTCGGCAGTTCAAAATACACCTCCAGCATCGTAAGCGAAACAGAGGTGGAAGCAATACGAATTAAGGGCGCTAATCTTTGGGAACTTACTGGAGAGCACCCTGAAATTGGGAAAACTGTGATAAATCGTCTTGCGCAAATTGTCTCGCCTAGATGGGAAAATGCCCATTTACAGATACAATCTCTTTTGAATTCAAACCGCATGAATTGGAAAGGAGATAAAAAATGACGGTTCCAGAAGTAAGCAGCCAGGAAACACAACTGCGCCATCTCATTGAGAAATTAGATGCATACATCGAGCAATATCATGGCGGCACAGTAGACTTTGTTTCATTCCACGAAAATACACTTGAAGTCAAACTCGGGGGTGCGTGTTTGAATTGTCCACTACTGCCTTCCACTCTACATGGCTGGGTGGCGGGAACAGTCCACCAATTCTTTCCAGATGTGAATGTGGTGGAAACCAAATAAAAAAATACCTGAGGGCAGGTATGTAATACGAAAATCCCCGCTGTATGGCGGGGATTTTCACTTTTACAAAGTGCTTACTCGATTACTTATTCGTGAAATAGCGGATGAGAAAAAAGCCGCCTGCGGCAATCAATGCAACAGCCCAAATGTAGTTTGCAAAATCCAATAAAGAGGCGATGCCGAGGAAACCCATAATTCCAAGGATCAGCGCTGGCCAGTAGGCCCAACTCATCTTTGCAAGCAGCGCAACAAGCAGGAATGTAAGAGCAAGCCCAAAGAAGAAAAAGCCTGCCGTTTGAAATTCGCCAAATCGCTCCGCGGCAATCGTAACGCCTGCCAAAGTTGATAATACACCAGCAGGGATCAATGCCCACCAGCGTTCTGCTATATTGGTGAAATACACCAGGAAGAACGCAAAACTGATGCCGCCAAGAAATACTGCACCTGAATATTCTTCAAATCGTTCTGAGATAACAACCATGAGCGCAAGCGTAGATAATACACCTGCAGGAATCAGCGCCCACCACCTATCAGTGCGGTTGGTGAAATAAACGTACCAAAAGGAGAGCGCAATGCCACCGAGGAAAATTGCACCTCCAAATGCGTCCAGTGATTCTGGCAGGATAATTAATGCACCCAGAGAAACAAGGGCAAAGCCTGGAAATGCCGCCCACCAGTTTCCGCCAAAAAGCAGGGAGAGAAATGCCAAACCTGCCACCACGAAAACCCCGCTCCAGAAAAGGTCTGTGGCATTCTTGAGGTAGCCAAGAGTCTCCAACAGTGCAAGAAATCCGCCCAAAATGAGCATGGCGCCCATTACGATCCTAAAATCAATGCGTTTCATCATCACCTCTTGTTACCTGATTTTTATTGAGGCCGCGCCTGCATCAATGGTGATATCCGCAGCATTTGCAGCAGTCTCGTAATCTGGCGATTGAAAATACCCGCCGCTGCGGGGGAAGCGAGACTCGTCCACGTTCATATTCGCGGCACCAAGCGAAGCTTTGATACGAGCAGACAAACCATCAGGGATGGTGACTGTCAACGAGGCCGCACCAAGATCAAGGTCCGCATGGAAGCGGCCCTTTGCAGGCAGAGTCAACTGCGTTTCGCTGGCACCTGTTTCCAATTTCAGGTCTGTGATCATTAAGTCGCGTAAATCAATTGTTGATTTATTCGCGCCAAGATTCATCTTCAACGAAGTTGGAATATTTGCATTCAACGCGACATCCCAATCCAATTGATTGGATGGTCCAATAAATGGGATGCTCATAAAATCATGAGCGGGTCGCATCTTAATCTCCAGCTTGTCCCCGTTTCGATTGACCTTTTGATCCACCCCACCAGTGATCGCGGCGTGAACCATTTCATTCACACCAGCCCCGCCGTGAATTCTAAATTCACCAGCGCCATGATTCAACTTGAGGCTGGCTTCCCGTGCACCTTGAAGATCAATGGAAATATTTTCGGCTTCAGCAGAGCCACGAATGAAAATGCCAAACAGGATCCAGCCACCCATCAAAATTAATAGGAGAGGCCAAAAAAGATCCATAAATGATTTTCCATTGGGGAGGCGAATGCCCATGGAATTGGCCAGCATCAAGACGCCAACCAACAATAGAACCACACCCCACATTAATTGATTGCGACGCATGTTATTCTCCTCTATTGCGGAACGAACGATACAGTCCGCTGCCAAGCACGTATACACCCAGAAGAATAAGCAGGATGGCAGGGCCAAAGTTTCCAAGCAAATTCCACCCGCCAAGGAATGACGAAAAGACAAGGAACAAGACCACACTGAATACCATGGTATTCAAACCGCGTTTGATGTTGTGTGCTGTGTTATCGCCAAGCAAACCTTGCAAAACAGTGCCCACGCCCACAAAGCCAGGGATAAGCGCCCACATGTAAGACCAGGATTCATAGTTACCTGTCGTCTCCTGATAATAGAAAATGCCACCCAAGCCAGCAACGATGGCGGCTGGAACAGAAAGACCTGGCGAACCCATTACAAGGCCAACGATAAAAATGCCCCCGCCGATCAAAAGCATGTTTGTCGGCCATTGGGTGTACTCGTCAAAAAAATTGTGAAAGGCGGGCATGGTTCGATCCAGCAAAAACCATGCACCAAGCAAGATGAGAATTACTCCAAGCGCTAATTGGGAACGACCTTGTTTGTTCATAATTTATGCTCCTATGTTGAGATTTTCAATATTAGTGTAGTACTTTTCAGTAAAAATTCAAAGTCCTTTGAAATATACGAGAAAATCTGAATTTGGTTTCACAAACGGACCCCAAGCCACAAGCCGAATTCAGCAGGTTCGCGCCTGCCACGCAGCTGCGCCCAAAGCGGGCGTGCTGCCCAGCGCACTCCATAAAACGGACGAATGTGATGCCACGCAATGCCGAGCGTTTTCCCCAATTCGCCCATGCGCTGGTAGGTGAGGTAATTTTCACTCTTGAGCGAGTCGGAGGCAAAGCCATAGCGTGAGAGGAAAGCAGATTTCCGCTCCGCGACCATTTGCTCACCAGATTCAGCGCTGTGATAGACAGGTGAGTCCATGATGATGATTTTCCCTTTTGGCGAAAGCACGCGCAAAGCTTCGGTCAGCGTCTCTTCATAACTTTCTGAGTAATGAAAAGACGCATTGAAAATTACTGCTGAAACTGAAGTTTCAGGAAATGGCAAATGCATAAATTCAGATTGGACTTTGACAAACTGGCTTTGATAATGAGGCCATGCGCCCAACCCATCTTCGGGATTGAGGAGCAGGTCAACCGCATAGACATTGTATCCAATCAACGACAAGCGGTTCGACAGCCAGCCGTTGCCTGCTCCCACATCCAAAACAGTGGACTCCGCTGTGAGTATTTTCTGCAATGCCAGAAAACTCGCGGCGCGGATTTTCCAATCTGCGGAGAATTTTCCGCTGGTGTCTTTGAATGGCAAGGCGCGGTAGTAGGATGAATCGGGTGAGAAACGCCCTTCGAAACGGCGAACAGCTTCATAGTCCGAAATGAAGCGCGCGTAATGGGTTTCGCGTTCAGGCAGTAGAAATCTCCAAATCCCATTTTCCTGTTTGAATGTGAGTTCGTCTCGCACACAAAATAATTCGAGCTCTGAAATTTCTTGCAAATCCCCACGGCAGCGCGGACAAATAAATCTCATGAGTCCTCGTTGAGGGCATCAATAGCGGCATTGTAGGCGATCTCAAAAGACCGATTGATAATCTTCATATCTGCCGGTGATTCCCATTTGAGATTTGCTAGGCGGTCTGCCACGACCACAATGGAAGCCGCCTTCACGCCGCGAAATTGAGCAAGCGCAAATAATCCAGCAATTTCCATTTCAACGGTTTGCACCCCTTCAGATTGATACTGCAAAATTTCATCCCGCGTTTCGCGATAAGGCGCATCGGTTGTCCATGTGGAACCTGTGGCAAATTTGGCGCTTTGCGAGTTCAAATGAGTTTCCATTTTTTGTATCAGCAATGAATCTGCAAAAGCATATTTTTCAGAGTGAAGATAATGATGCGAAACACCTTCGTCACGAATGGCGCGATTAGTGAGAACAATATCTCCTGTGTTTAATTCCTTTTGCAAAGCACCGCCCCACGAAAGAATAACAAATCGCTGCACACCCCAAGCGATCATCTCCTCCGCAAGCGAGACAACGACTGGCGCACCGATCCCAAAATTGGAAAGCACGCCAACCCGTCCGCGAGTACGTTTGACGAGGAAGAGGTCACCCATCACACGCCCCACCCTTTGCACGGGAGTTTTCCAGCGCAGTTGATACGGTAGATCATTTTTCAAGCACAAGACAAGTCCCTTGGGTGGAGCAATGGTTGGGAAGCGCCCAAACTTTCTACGCATCTCAATCGTATCTTCGGGCTTCATAATGGACTCGCCTTGTTTTTTATTCAGGAAGTTTGGAAACGACATGCACTCTCCATTGATACCACAATAATGCAGCATGAAAAATTTCAGCGAATAAAACTGCTGCCGCTGCGCCATTCAAACCAAATGCGGAGTTGAGACCGATAAGTGAGATCAGCAAAACAGAAAGCGCAATGAGCACAGACAAAAGGACAGGTTTTTCTAAACCAAGCGCGATCAATCCGAGCGATGTGTACGTTACAAAAACATATGGCAAAACAACCCAGATCATGATCCGCAGCGGTTGAACAGACGGCATAAATTCAGCGCCGAACAGAATGCTAATCATTGGTCTTGCAAAAAGGAATATAAAAACCGAAATCAAAAAAGCTGCAACCAACAACGGACGAAGTCCTTTCATCTGTTTACCGAAGCCAGTATCTCGAGCCATTTCGGGATACATCGCTGTGAAAGCAGATAGGTGACCGAGCTTGCCCGCATCCGTCAAACGAGAAGAGACGGAGAAAATGCCCGTCATGGAAAGTCCCGCCAAAGCAGGGAGAATGGCAACCGCGATCTTTTCGTACACGAGGCGCAAAGTTCCGATCACTGCCATGTGGGTGCTGGCTTTTAACAAGGCAAGAGTGCG
>CAZHOX010000017.1:0-30161 GCA_964534345.1 uncultured Anaerolinea sp. | reverse complement strand
GAAAAGGAAATTTACGGGCACGCAGGCAAGACGTTTAACATCAATTCGCCGCAACAACTCTCGGATGTGCTTTTCAATCACCTGCGCCTCGAACCACCCGACAAAGGCCGCAAAACAGCGACAGGCTTTTACTCCACCTCGGCAGACGTGCTCGAAGCCCTGCGTGACAAACACCCCATCCTCGAATGGATCCTTGAACAGCGCGAACTGTCCAAACTCAAATCCACCTATGTGGATGCTCTCCCCGCTCAGGTGGACGAGAACACAGGCCGCGTACACACCTCCTACAGCCAGATCGGTGCAGTGACGGGGCGTCTCTCCTCGAACAACCCGAACTTGCAGAATATCCCCATCCGCACCGAGACAGGACGCCGCGTGCGTAACGGCTTTATTGCTGATAAAGGCAACGTCTTGCTTTCTGTAGATTATTCGCAGATCGAATTACGCATCGTTGCACACATGGCACAAGATGAAGCCATGCTGGCCGCCTTCCGTGCTGGCGAAGATATTCACGCTACAACCGCCGCCGCCATTTACGACATCGAGTTGGACAAGGTCACCAAAGACATGCGCCGCCATGCCAAAGCCATCAACTTCGGTTTGATCTACGGCATGTCGGCATTTGGTCTCACCCGCTCCACCGAGTTGACATTGGCCGAGGCGGAAGATTTCGTCAAAGCTTATTTTGTAAAATTCCCCGGCGTGAAAAAATATCTGGATGGCATACGCAGGCAAGCCGCAGAGATCGGCTACGTGGAAACCCTGCTTGGGCGCAAACGCTACTTCCCGGCTTTGCAAAGCAAGGTCAATGTGCAGTTGAAAAACCGTGAAGAACGCGAAGCTATCAACGCTCCCATTCAAGGCACCGCCGCAGATATTATGAAGATCGCCATGCTAAAGATTCCATCTGCACTAAAAGACGCAGGCCTGAAAGGCAAAATGCTGCTGCAAGTGCATGATGAACTTGTGCTCGAATGCCCAAAAAGCGAAATGCAAAAGACCGCGCAAGTGGTTCAGGAGACGATGGCAAATGCCTACCCGATCAGCGTGCCTCTCGAAACAGAAGCAAGAGCGGGCGCGAATTGGGGCGAGATGTCCGTATTAAAATAAGCAGAAAATTGAAAGGTATCTATATTACAGAACTGTCATGTAAATTCTGTAGGCACTTTTCAAGACAAGGTTATAATTCCTTATTCAATTACGAATCCTCGCAAATGCGAAAGTAGAAAAATAATTATGTCCGGACGAGATGACGTTTTTCAAAAAGCAATGAATGAAGGCCACTCCGCCGCATGGGATCAGGAATGGTCTAAAGCGGTCAGCGCCTATCGCCGCGCCTTGCAAGAGTCGCCTGACAACCCCAAGGCACTCAGCAGCCTGGCGCTTGCGTTGTATCAGTCCGGCGCCATCGAAGAAGCATTGCAAATTTACATGAACGTGGCAAAGCTCTCTCCCGATGATCCCATACCGATGGAAAAAGTAGCCCAACTCTCTGAACGGCTTGGCAATTTGAAGAACGCAATGGACGCAGCCATCCGCGCTGGAGATCTCTTTTTACAGCAGCGCGACGCAGATAAAGCCCTTGAGAACTGGGTGCGCGTTACAAATCTAAACCCTGAACATGCCATTGCACGTTCGCGCCTTGCACAAGTGCATGAAAAGCTTGGGCATACGCAACAGGCAGTGATCGAATATCTTGCGTTGGCAAGCATCATTCAACGCGCCGGCAATGCTGAAAAATCAAAAGAGATGGTGGATAAAGCCCAATCTCTTTCTCCGAACAGTCCTGAAGTAAAGCAGGCACAGACTTTGCTGAAAACGGGGCAACTCCTCCCCAAGCCGATTCGCGGCAAAGGCGGCACAGGGCCGATCCGCATGTCGCAGGTCAAACAGTTGCAGGAACCTCAAAAAGCCGCCTCTGGTCTGGACCCGATTACGGAAGCCCGCCAAAAAGCACTAACCCAACTGGCAGAGCTGCTCTTTGAATTTTCCGATGAAAGCCCAGCAGCACAGGAACGCCGCGGCCTCTCTGCCATTATGAAAGGCACAGGCGGAATCTCCATGCAGCAGTCGGAACAGACCAAGGTTGTGCTCCATCTTGGGCAGGCAATCGATGCGCAAAGCAAGGGCAAAGAAACGCAAGCCGCCGAAGAAATGGAAGCCGCGCTCGAAGCGAACTTCAAACATCCCGCTTTGTATTTCAACCTCGGTTTACTGCGCTTCAAAGGGGAACGGTTTGAAAGCGCCCAGCGCTTTTTACAAAGCGCCGTCAAACATCATGATTACGCCCTCGGCACCCGTCTTCTGTTGGGGCAAATGCTCGTCAAGAAAGCTGATTACCCCAACGCCTCACTCGAATACCTCGAAGCATTAAAACTCGCCGACTCAATGACAGTTCCTGCTGACAAAGTAGATGACATCCGCCAGCAATATGAACCGATCATCGAAGCGCAAATGAACGAAAAAGATGAAGCCGTTCTGCGCAAACTTTGCGAGAACATCAATAAGCTGCTCACCCACCCAGATTGGCGCGAACAACTTCACAAGACCCGCGAGCAAATGCCAAAGCAGGATGGCGAGATGCTTGCCCCGCTTGCAGATGTGATCTTGCAGGCGCAATCCAGTTCTGTACTTGAATCCATGAACCGCATCAATCAACTGGCACGCATGGGCACCCTGCGCTCTGCAATGGATGAGGCCTACGATGCCGTTATGCACGCCCCCACCTACCTGCCATTGCATACCCTCATGGGAGACCTTCTGGTTCAAGAAGGCCGCCCAGTAGATGCCATTGCAAAATACAGTGTAGTCGCCCAATCCTACAGCGCACGCGGAGAAGTGCTGCAAGCCTCAAAACTTTTACGCCGCATTATTCAACTCTCCCCCATGGACCTGGCTGCACGCAACCGCCTCATCGATCAACTCATCGCTCGCGGACAGGTGGACGATGCCGTTCACGAATACCTTGAACTCGCTGCCATCCACTACCGCCTCGCCGAACTGGATATGGCGCGCAAAACCTTCACCATTGCCCTGCGCCTCGTACAGCAAGGCAACGCCAGCCGCGATTGGAACACACACATCCTTCAGCGCATGGCCGACATCGACCTCCAACGCCTGGATTGGAAACAAGCCCTGCGCGTCTATGAACAGATCCGCACCCTCGAACCCGATGATGACTCAGCTCGAAAAAATATCATCGAACTCAACTTGCGCATGGCACAGCCCGACAAGGCACTCAGCGAACTCGAAAACTACATCAATCATCTTGAAAGCCAGAACAAGAACGATCTTGCCATTACCTTCCTTGAAGAACTCGTCAAAGAGCACGAAGACCAGCCGCTTCTCAAACGCACACTCGCCGCGCAGCTTCATCATATGGGGCGCACTGCTGAAGCCGTCACCCTGCTGGATGTGTTGGGCGAAATCCTCGTCGAACGGGGAGACCGCGAAGGCGCAATTGACGTCATCAACCAGATCGTATTGATGAACCCGCACAACGTGGAAGACTATCGGCAATTACTAAAACAATTAAGAGGCGGATAGAAATTCCCGCAAACGAAATTAAATGTCCATCGTAAAAACACGGTGGACATTTTTATTTTTCGCCTCTTCCTTAATCTGAAACCTGCCAGCGTTTCAAAAGCATTTTCTCATCCCAATCAGATCGAATCAATGACAATCATTCAGGGCAATCAATGACAAATGTTTTCACAGGCACAAACCACCCCCATGCTATAATCCCAGCGATTTCAATACTGGAGAACCAAAATGCTAAAAACCCAAAATACCGCTGTGATGAAATGGCTTTATGTTTTCGCCTTCGTTGTGGCATTCCTTGTCGTCTTCGGTGGATTCGTCCGCCTCACCCGTTCCGGTCTTTCCATCGTGGAATGGAATCCCATCAGCGGCGCCATGCCGCCCATCGGCCAGCAGGCATGGGAAGAGGAATTCGCAAAATATCAGCTCACCCCCGAATACCTCAAGATCAACACCGGCATGACGCTTGAACGCTACAAATTCATCTTCTACATGGAATGGTTCCACCGCAACATTGCCCGTACTGCCGGTTTATTCTATGCCATTCCTGTCTTCTACTTCCTTTTCAAGAAGACTATTCCGTTCAAAGAGTTCGGTATTTATTTTGTGATGGGCATTCTCTTCATCTCTCAGGCTGTTGCAGGCTGGGTAATGGTTGCCAGCGGCCTCGTTGACCGACCTGCCGTCAGCCATTTCAATTTGACCATCCATTTGTTACTGGCGCTCACCTTATTTGGCCTCGCCATGTGGACCGCCTTTGGACATAAATTTGGCTTTCACGACACAAGTAAAAAAGCGGCCTGGTCTTTGCCCTCCAAACTTTCTGTTGCCGCCTTTGTTATTCTCATCATCCAAATCTCGTATGGCGGCTTTACCGCTGGGCTCAAGGCGGGTCATGTCTCAGATACCTGGCCGACAATGATGGGAGCATTGATCCCGCCCAACCTGTTCAACTCATGGATCAATGTCCTTGAATCCCCGCAGACCATCGTGTTCATCCATCGCTGGTTCGCGTGGATCGGAATCATCCTCGTCCCCGCAGTGTTCTACATTGTCAAAAAACAAAACTACCCCGCCGATATTCAAAATGGACTCAAGTGGTTGATCGGTGTTGTGGCTTTGCAGATCACCCTCGGCGTATTGACCATTCTCTCCTATGTCAACATTGTCATTGCGCTCATTCATCAAGCCAATGCCATTTTCCTGTTTGGCCTTGCCGTGTATTTCATCCATAGGTTCAGGGCGTTGGACGCGAAGTAAAATTTCAACAGACTAAAAATAAAAGAGAAGAAGCCTTGCAAGGCTTCTTCTCTTTTTAGTTCCAGCACAATAACATCAAAACCGTGTGTTGATATGACTTTAAATGGCTGAAATCTTTACCTGCGAAGTTTTACCGTGTATGCCACCGCAATGACGCTAAGGAATAAGCCAGCAACAGAGGATGCCCATGAAAGAAAACTAAGAAAGAAGCCAAGAGGCAGGATACGCATGACCATCAGCAAAGGGATGATAAAGCCCAATAGCATCAGAATCAGGCCGAGGGTAAGGAGGAAGCGTGGAGATCTCATTTTGGTTGGTAAAGCCAGCAGGCGACAAAATGCTCGGGGACGGGTTCAAATTCCTCGGGTTCCTTTTCATCACATACGCCTGCAATCATTTTTGCACAGCGTGGATGAAAGCGACAGCCCTTCGGCGGGTTGACCAAACTCGGTGGCTCGCCAGGAGGCACTTCCTTGAAGGCATCTGCGTTGCGGGAGTCTGGGTCGGAGGTGGCGGCGAGCAGAGCCATGGTGTAGGGATGCAGGGGATCATCCAGCAGGCTGCGAGTGGCGGCCTTCTCAATGAGATTGCCCGCATACATGACAAAGATACGCGCCGAAAAATATTTAACGGTGGATAGATCATGCGTGATGTAAATGACGGAGAGATGATATTTCTCCTGCAGGGCGCTTAGAATTTTCAGAATCTCCACACGTACAGAAGCATCCAACATGGAGACAGGCTCATCCGCCACGATCAACTTGGGTTGCAGGATCATGGCACGGGCAATGACGATGCGCTGTTGCTGCCCCCCACTGAGCATGTGCGGGAATTTGGTCAGGTAGTCATCGGCGGGATGAAGTTTTACCTCACTCATCACCTTGCGGATCCGTTCGAGCCGCTCCACCTTATCTTTTACGCCGCTGATGATGAGCGGCTCTTCGAGAATTTGCTGCACATTCATAAAAGGCGGAAGCGCACCATACGGGTCCTGTTGAACATAACCGATATCAAAACGATAATCGCGCAGGGCATTGCCTTTGAGGCTCGTAAGATTCTTCCCTTCAAAAATTAATTCGCCTCTGGTGGGGAGATGCAACGCAAGGATGGTCTTCATCAAGCTGGATTTTCCGCATCCCGACTCGCCGACAACTGCCACTGTTTCCCCTTCTGCCAGATCAAAGCTGACACCGTCCACCGCTTTGACGTAGCCTGCATGGCCAAAACCGAATCGCCGCAGTTCATACCAGACGTGCAGATCCCGAATCGACAGCAAGGTCTCGCGTGGTTCTTCAATATTAATGGTCATTTTATGTACCTTCCTTAATTCGGTGATCATGTCTGCGTTCATAAATACCTTTCACTTTCGGTTTTCTGTGGCGGAGCCAAAGCCTGTCTGCAAACCTTTCAAACATTCCATCATGCCGAGATGGCGACAGTCATGGGAAAGAAAGACCAGCAGGTTGAGCCGGATGGTTTGCAATTTCTTTTCCAACTCTTCGTCAACCTGTTCAAAATTTGGATAACGTTCGTCGAGCAATTCAATAAACTTTTCCAATGCAGTGTAGGAGCGGCAGAGGTACTCCATTAACTCGTCCTTGCGTGGAATGGGCAGAGTGGCGGCCATTTCATCTGACAGGCCTGTGCCCACCGTGGCATTCAACTCGGTGGGAAAACCCCATTTTTTGGCGAGTTCTTCGATTGCCCATATCTCTTTGGCTTCCCCAAAATCTTTGCCCAGGTGAGGAGTGCGTTCCAAAATAACGGCTTTCAGAAAATCGGATTCTCGGGCAAGGTGCCAAAGATGAAACCCGATGGAGGTGCTATAACCTCTGGGCCGCCAATGAAGTTGGTCTTCATCGAGATTGTTACCGAAGTCGATCACTACTTTGTGAATATCCTTGAACATGTACAGAACATCATAGAGAGCCTGAGGGGACATGGAGGGTTCCTTTAAGTTTAATTATTCATGCAGCCAGCATTTAACTTTGCGATTGCCTTTGTAGAACACAGGCGGTTCTTCGGCACATTTCTCATAACGGAAGGGACAACGCGCCGCGAAACGACAACCCGCCGGAGGATTGGCAAGGCTGGGCGGCTGACCTGTGATGAACATCGGGTCTGAGTCACTGCGCAGGCGCGGGACACTTGCCATGAGCATTTGTGAATACGGATGCAGAGGCGCGGGGAAGAAATCCTTGGCATTGCCTGTTTCCACGATCTGGCCTGCGTACATGATCGCCACCTCGTCCGCGAGTTCGCTGGAGGTGGCAATGTCATGTGTGATGAGGATGAAGGAAGTACCCAGTTCGTGTTTGATGCGCTTGAGCACATTCATAATGTTGGCCTGAGTTAGCAGATCCAGAGCGGAAGTGGGTTCATCCAGAACGATCAGGCTGGGGGATGTGACCAGCGCCATTGCCAACGCCACACGCTGACGCATCCCACCGCTCAACTCAAACGGATAACGATCCACAAAATCCAACGGCACACCGACGTGTTGGAACATTTTATAAACAAGGCCAAGCGCATCAGCTTTACTGACCGAGAGGTGCAGCATGGCAGGCTCAGCGACCTGGTCACCCACTTTGAGGACAGGGTTGAGCGCGTTCATGGCTGCTTGCGGCACAAGAGACATACCCACCCAGCGCACGTTCTTTCGATATTCCTCGTTGCTGAATGTCATCACATCCAAGCCTTGCAGGAAGACTTTGCCTGTGTATTTATCCACATTGCGCGGAAGCAGGCGCAGAAGCGCTTTTGAAAGCGATGTCTTACCGCAGCCTGATTCGCCCAGGATGACAACGGCGCGGTTGTAATCGAGGTCAAAGTTGACACCGTCCACGGCTTGCACGGCGCCCGTCTGTGTGCGGAAGTGGAGAATGAGATTTTCGATGTGCAGGAGTTGTGATTGTGTGTTCATACTATACTCCTCTCAAACGGGGATTAAAAATGCGGTCCAATGAATAGCCGAGCATGGCAAAGGCCAAACCTGTCAACATCAGCAAAAATGAAGGTTCAAGCACCCAGTAATACTGTCCCTGAAAAAGAGCGCCGTTCGCACGGGCATCATCGATCACCTTGCCCCAGGTAGGCAGAACAGGGTCACCAAGCCCGAGCACAGCAAGAGAGGCTTCAAGAAATACGAAAGAGGGAATTACCGTCACTAACTGTGGGATGAGAACTGGAATGATGCGCGGGATAAGGTAACGAAAAATAATGCGCCACTGACTCGCGCCGTAGGAACGCGCCGCTTCGATGTACGGCGATTCCCGCACCTGAATGAAAATGGCACGATAGGCTTTGATCTGTCCGCTGAAGATGTTGAGCAGAATGGTCACCGTCAGAATAACCCAGATGCTGCGTGAGTAAAACGTACCAACCATGATGAGGATGGGCAGAAACGGAAGCACCAGGCTGATCTCCGTCAGACGTTGGATGAATTCATCCAGCCAGCCTCCAAACCACGAGCCGATGGCAGCAATGATCATGGTGATGATGGTGGTCCCGAACGCGGCCAGCAAACCAAAGGCCAGCGCAACAGGCATGCCCCACAGCAGGGCAATGGAAAGGTCGCGGCGTTGATGGTCTGTCCCAGCCCAGCCGTACACCTGCCCATAGAGTACGAAATCTGCATCGATAACCGAATCAGGCTCAAAGGTCAAAGCAGAGATGCGCAGGGTGTAGATGCCATGCTGTGCGAAACGCGAATCAGATTCGGGCAGAAGGAAGAGTCCCTCGGCGGGCGGCTCCCCTCCCAGGCGACGCTGCAATTTTGCATCCTGAGAAAAATAGAGCGTATCGTTCGAGCCGACAGATGTATCAGCAATACGAATTTCCCTCCCATCGGGTGTAATCCACAAGAGCGAAACATAAGGCTGTTTATCCACGAAGGTGGAGTTGAAATACACGGCCAGTTCTTTCGGGAATGAATCAAACGAATAATCGAAGGTGTAGGTCATCAGTGTTTCTTGAATGCCATCGCCTTTGTCGGTGGTGGTTTTTGTGGCGCTGCCATCTGTAGAACTCAACACAACCGATTCGGGCACCTTCTCTTTGCGAAAATAATTTGTCCACGCAGGCGGAGCAGACACGGGATTCTTATACCAAACTCCTTCCCCGCCGCGCCAGAGACGGATGGCTTCCTTGTAGGGAATGCTTGTCATGGCATATACAGAGACAGCCAGAAATAAAAAGATAAGCACCATGCCTGCAATGGCGGATGGATATTGGCTAAGGTCTTTCACAGATTTGCGAAATGCGATCATTGCTTGTTCCCTTCCGAGCCGATCTTTACGCGCGGGTCTACAAGCGCAAAAATAAAATCAAGAATAAAAACGGTGATGGCAAGCAGGTATGCAAAGATGACCGCTGAGCCAACGATGACGGGAATATCGAACAACCCAACCGCCTGAAATAAAGTGCGTCCCAGACCGGGCCAGTTGAAGACCGTTTCCATAATGGGTGCGCCCGTCCAAAGGTAGATGAGAATGAGCGCAAAGTTGGTGATGATTGTGGGAAGCGTGGGGCGCAGAATGTAACGGCGCTCGATGTCGCCATCGCTTAATCCTTTGGCACGTGCCATATCTACATAATCTTCGCTTGAAAAGATGAGGAAGAAAGTTCGCCAGTTGTAGGCGCTTAAGAAAAGAGTGCTTAATGCAATGGCAATGGTCGGCAGGATGAGGTGGTTCATCAGGCTGAAAAAATAATAAATTGAAGAATCAGGCGGCGGCGAATCGACCATGCCCCCAAATGGGAACCATCCCAGCACACCTGCAAAGATCACGATCAGGAAAAGGCCATAAAACCAGCCCGGCGCAGAGGAAGTCGGCGCAAGGCCGACAATGACACGGTCGAAAAAACTGCCGTAATTGCGAGAAAGATTGAGGGCAATGAACACACTTCCAAAGAAGAGAATGATGTTCGAAAAACCGAACAGCATCAGGGTCGGGGCGAGGCGCTCGAGGATGATGAGGCGCACAGTGCGTGAGCCGCTGTCGCTGGTCATTTTCTGTGCGCGGCCAAGGTCCAATGTCAAGGCATCGGCCATGTAATTGACGGTACGAACCATAAAAGGCTGATCGAGGCCGAGGCGTTTTTCTTCGAGACGTATCATCTCATCGATGCGCTGAATTTTTTCCTCCTGCGTGAGGCTGTCGAGAATGTTCGTGCCGTTGACACGCAGCATGATGCCTTCGCGGATCTCAGCCTTGCGAATCGTATCCACATAGCCGCCCATGTTGGCAATGATGATGGTAAGAAAGATCCCAATGACAACTGTGACAAACAAAGAAAGCAGGCGTGTTGCTGTATATTTCAAAAGACGCATGAACGCGCTGGATGATCTCTTTACTGGAATGGAGATGGGATCTATGGGATGTGCAGAGGTTGTCATGAGATTTTCCTCGTTAGGTGACAGTCACCATAATGGTGACTGTCACCTAATTTCTAGATCAACTACTTGGTAACAACGAACTCAAAGGAGCCGAACGAAGCGATGCTGATCACAGAGGGAACCACAATGATCTCAATGCGGTTCGCACCGGTCTCAAGTTTGGATGTGGTGGCCGAATCCAGTGTGACCTGATATTGACCTTCACCAGTTTCATTAGCTACACCGGAAGTGACCAGTTCACCTGCGGTATTGAAGAGCAGGTATTTCACCTGGCTGATATCTGCGCTTGCGTAGGGTTCATCCTTGAAGGTAATGAAGGCGTCGAAGGTGGCTTCACTGCCGGCAGCTACCTGCCCTGCGCCATCCACTTCCACCACAGCGATTTTGGGCTCACTGAAGCGTGCCCACTTATCCGAGTTGTCGGTGTAGTCGGGATTGCGAGTGAGTGTCAGAGTCCCTTCAACAGGGAATACCTTATCAAGGAAGAATGGACCTGTATTCACCCAGAAGTGATCGTGCTCGCCATAGAACGCATCCAGATTGGAGTAACGGGCGGCGGCATCTTCCGGAGTTACGAATTGACTCAAGGTTGCGGCATACGGAATATAAGATTCAGCAGCAGCTTGATCGAGATATTTCTTCAAGATCTCAAGGCTGGGGCCGCTGATCATGGATAGCCATTCCACTTCAAGCGCACCGGCTTTGTCAGTGGAGAAGGCCAATTCATTGTTGCTTTCTGCCAAAATGCCAAGAGCCAATGTGTGCCAGGCGCCTTCGCCATAGGAATACTGCGGCCACCAAGTGGCATTCGGGTAAACCTGATTGTTGGAAACGATGGTTTCCGCATCAATATTGAATGCATCGTCATAGGTTTCGATGACGAGCGGCTCAGTGGAAACGACACGTACACCCTTGAAGTGCGCGAGATAGCCTTCCAAAGCAGCAACGGAAGCTTCGTCATAAATAGCGCTGTCAGTGTAGGATGGGTCAAAGACCATGATCATGTTCATCACGAAGTCCGCAGCGGAGAGATTGCTGCCGTCGTGCCACTTGACCGCGTCAAACATACCAGCAGGGTAATAGACGGTGGTCTTGGTCAACGAGGTTGTGCCATCGGGGAATTTTTCACCTGCGGTGATGAACTTCTGATTCTTGGCATCCCAATCCACCCAAGCATCAGCAGGAACTGTAATTTCACTGGCGGTATTCAACGTCACCCAATCAAGAGTATTGGTGACAGGCAGACCTTCCACCACGGTCACATCCGCACGTTCGAGGCGCTGCGGCAAAGCAAGGCCGGTGTATGGGTCGGAGATCACGCCATTATCACTGGTGGCACGTTGTGGGAAGGAATCCATGATCCAGTTCGTACCTGCGATCGGGTTCCAAGGTTCCACCATAATGCCTGGCTGGGTAATGCGGACTTCACCGCCCTCTTCCCCATCAAAGCGCAGGGTTTGTCCCCAGACCTGTGAGCCTTGCACACCGCCCGCGAGATCGCTGGCAACAACCAAATTACCAACCCGCGGGACGAAGGCAACTTCATCCACACACCAAACTTGATAAGATTCTTCCATCGAAAGGCGCAGAGCCGAATCGAACAATTGACGGCGCTCATCCAGCGATGAGAAATTATTACCTTCCAAGGCGAGGGCTGCCGCGTCCAACTCAGGGACGGGTTGATACGCCTGCCAAAGCGGGCCGGCACTTCCACGCGGAGTGAAATAAGCGCTGAATTGATCGCCTTCGTCACGGTCAATGGAGGGAGATATCCAGCCGGCGGTGTAGAGATGCCACAAACCATCCGCAGGGTTACTCTGATTCCAGATCGGGGAAGCTTCAGAGCGGGTCTTGAACTGGCGGTCTACAGTAAAACCAAGGCTTTCCAACTGACTCGCAAAATATTCGCCGATCGGTTTGCGGTTATCTTCCGTGCGAATGATAAAGATCAGGGTGATCGGCTCGCCGTTGAAACTCCATTTGCCGTCCACCAACTCGGCACCCATGGCCGTCATTTCGGCGGTGACAACTTCTTTGGCTTTTTCTGGGTTGTATGCGTACTTGGCTTCCAACTCACGCATGATATCCGCATAGCGGGCATAATCCGGGAAAACCGTGGTCAACACGGTAAAGCGCGGCTTGGCCAATCCTTTGTAGATCTCTTCCACAACATAATCACGGTTCAACAACCAGTGCATAGACTCGCGAATCTTGCGGTTCGAGAATGGATTTAAGCGGCCGTCTGTAAATTCAGACGGGTTCATCATAATGGTATTGCTGGAGCCCACAGCGCTTGAAGAGGCCAGGTCGGGGTTGGCCTTCAACAGGTCATATGCGGGCGCTTCTGCGACTGAATCCGCGTGCAGGTCCACTTCGCCTGAGCCCATGCGAGTGATCGCAGATTCAGCCGAGCTGTCTTCAGACAGAACGATCGAATCAACCCAGGCACCGGTATGATCGGTTACAGGCGCTTCTGTGGCCGCCACCGGCGCTTCTGTTGCAGCAGGCGCTTCTGTTGCCGCCGCAGGAGCCTCTGTCGGTTGCGCTGCGGGTGCGCAGGCAGCCAGCATCATTACCACTATAACAAGCAGACTCAGGACAGCATAAATCTTTTTATGTTTCATTCTCTTATCTCCTTTTTGGGTTTGAAATAAACAGGTGGGACGAATAGATCTGGAAGTCTGTCACCTCCTTGTGCTGTTCAACGCATCTTCAAACATCAGGCGGAAAGCCGGCAAACTTGCGCAGCATTCCGCCTCATCAACCCAAGCGGCCTGTCTTCTTTGGAGGAGAAAAATCATTCCGCTCATTTGTGACTACATGATATGAAGCTTCGGTAAAAACGTCATGCGTCTGCTTGTTTGTTTTTGACACAGCGACCGGATGGTTTAATCCACCCCCCAAATCATGCGCGTTATAATCTTGAACCAATGAAAAAACCCCTCTCCAGTAGGGGTCAAATGCTATCGTGTAGTATGTAAAGCTTTCAAAAATTGCACTATACTAACCATCCATGAAGCAACACCCCGTCAAACTCTTTTTAATTCTCATAGCGCTCATCCTGTCTGCCTGCGCTGCCAACACACCTGTCAGCGCGCCAGTTCCTCAGAATGCTGCGGGTACTCCCCCACAGACAACTCAAACAACAGACTCTCCCAACTTCAATCGTTCGATTCGTTTTGAACATATCAGCCTAGAACAAGGTCTATCGCAAAGCGTCATCAATGTAATTTTTCAAGACAGCATGGGGTTTCTATGGATCGGCACAGAAGATGGATTAAACCGATATGACGGATATGACTTCAAAATCTATAAGCCGGAAGAGGATAACGAAGTCAGCCTCAGCAATCGCTGGATCACATCCATCGTGGAAGATAAAGATGGATATATTTGGATCGGTACGCGGCAAGGTGGATTAAATCGCTTCGACCCCCGCTCGGGCCTGTTCACCGTTTTCAAGCATGACCCAGCTGACAATACCTCGCTGAGCAACAACCGCGTCAATACTCTCTTCATCGGCAAAGACAACATTCTCTGGGTTGGAACAGACTCAGACCTCGATCAGTTTAACCCTGCGACTGAAACATTCGTCCACTACCTCAGCGACGAAGACGGCTTGAAAAACCCAATCACTGCTCTCTTTCAAGATACCACCGGCTTCCTATGGATCGGTATCCGCGACAATGGCCTATACCAACTGAACGAAAGCACAAACTCGATCAAGGCATTTACAACGGGTACAAACACAAACACCCTAAGCGACAATAACATCACATCCATCACTGAAGATGACGAAGGTAATCTATGGGTTGCAACGCAAAACGGCCTCAATCGTTTCCAGCCAAAGACCCAAAAATTTACACGGTACAATCACCGCCCAGACAACCCAGAAAGTATTTCCAGCGACGCTGTAAATCATTTATATGTGGATCATAATGGCTCCCTATGGATAGCCACCAATGACGGTCTTGATATTTACAACTCACAGCTCAATCAATTCATTCATTATCGGCATGAACCGGAGAACCCGGGCAGCGTCAGCAACAATCTCATCCTGTCCATTTTTGAAGACCGCGGCGATGTAATGTGGATCGGCACAAATGGCGGCGGCTTGAACAAATACAACCGCAAGCAGGATGAATTTGCCTATTATCGAGGCGACCTTTCCAACCCAAACAGCCTAAGCGGAAACCTGATCTCTGCCGTATTTGTTGAACCAAACAGCACCGTATGGATCGGCACTCTCGACAGCGGTCTGAATCGTTTCAGTCCGGCAACTGGTGATTTCAAGCAATTTCACCATGATCCCCTCAACCCCTCCAGTTTAAGCAGTGACCAGATCTATTCCATCATCGTAGATCGCCACGGTGCTTTATGGGTTGGCACAGCCAACGGCTTGGATCTTTTCGACCCTGTTACTGGGAAATCCCGCCGCTTTGAACCGCTTGAAGATGGCAAGAGCCTTTCAGGGGCGCCCGTTTACGCTATTTATGAAGACCGCAAAGGAATGATCTGGCTTGGAACCAGCAATGGATTGGATCAATTCAACCCCGCCACCCAAACCTTCATAAACTACCAACACGAGTCACAAAACCCAAATAGCCTGAGTGATTCTCCTGTGGCTGCAATAAAAGAAGACCTGCAAGGTGATCTCTGGGTTGGCACAATGGATGGCGGGCTGGATCGTTTTCAGCACGACACAGGAAATTTTGTCCATTACCAAAACCGCCGCGGCGATCCCAAAAGCCTTGGCAACGACTCAATTCTCTCGATCTATGAAAGCAAAAATGGAACCTTATGGGTAGGCACAGCCGGCGGCGGCTTAAACCGTTATGATCTAAAAACTGATTCTTTCACATCCTTCACCGAAAAGGATGGCCTGCCCAACAATGTCATTAATGGCATTCTTGAAGATAAAGAGAATAACTTATGGGTCAGCACCAACTACGGGCTTTCCCGCTTTAACCCATTCACAAACGAGTTCCGCAACTACACCGTCAGCGACGGATTACAAAGCAATGAATTCAACTCCAACGCGCACGCCATGACCGTTCATGGCGAAATGTATTTTGGCGGGATCAACGGCATAAATTTTTTCGACCCACTCGCTATTTCTACTGACACCTACATTCCGCCTATTGTGCTTACCTCCCTCACGCGGAACGGCGAACCCATGACCACTGATGTGCGCGTGGAAGCTTTGGAAGAATTCACACTGCAATGGCCCAACAACTCATTTGAATTCGAGTTTGCCGCCCTCTCCTATAGCCAGCCAAATAAAAACCGCTATGCCTACAAGCTGGAAAACTTTGATAACAGTTGGAACGACCTGGGCACAAAACATAACAGCCTGTACACCAACCTGCCGGGCGGAACCTACACCTTGAAACTTCGCGGTTCAAATAGTGACGGAATCTGGAATGATACGGGGCGTTCTATTCAGATAACCGTCATCCCACCGATCTGGGAAACCTGGTGGTTCCGTGGTCTTTCTGTGCTGGTGCTTGGCAGCATGATTGCGGCCGGTTACCGTTGGAGAATTACCACCATTGAAAGGCGAAACCATCAGTTAGAGAACCTCGTTCAACGGCGCACCTCCGATCTTGAAAAACGAACCCGCGATATCGAAGCCTTGTACGAGGCAGATGAACGCATCATTCGAAATGTCACTCTCAATCAAGTATTCCAAACCCTGGTGGATGTATCCGTTTCTGTCCTTAAAGCAGACCGCAGCGTGATCTTTGTTTGGAATGAAGAGAAGAAAAAAATACTTCCGCGTATCAGCCGTGGGTTTCAAGCAGATACGTTATATGCACTTAATTTTGAAAACGGCGAGGGACTGGTCGGGCAGGCGTTTTCCAGCGGGGAACCCGTCATCGTTTCTGATCTAAAACTTAGCAACTTGCGCGGCGACCTTCAAACCGTCATCCGCAATGAGGGTATCCAATCCTATGCTCACTTCCCCATTGTTGTAGATGGACGAGTGGTGGCGATCTTCAATGTGGCATACACACGCCCCAATGCGCTCCATGAAGATTCCATCCGCCTGTTTACTGCGCTGGCAAACCGCGCATCGCTTGCGATTGCCAATATGGAATTGTTCGAACAGACGAAAGACCTGGCGGTGATGGAAGAACGCAACCGCCTCGCCCGGGACCTGCATGACAGCGCCAAACAAAAAGCATTCGCTGCGCTGGCGCAGTTGGGAACAGCCAACGGCATCATCCGTACCAAACCAGAAGATGTCGTTCCACATTTGAGCGAAGCAGAAACTCTCGTTTACGAAGTGATTCAAGAGTTGACATTCCTTATTCAGGAGATATACCCAATTGCCTTGCAGGAAAAAGGCCTGCCGACCACGCTGCGGGAATATGTCTTCGAGTGGGAGAACCGCAACGACGCAGTGATCAACCTCACAGTCCAGAATGAGCGCTCTCTTCCTCTGGATGTGGAACAGGCTGTATATCGATTCATTCAGGAGGCGCTTGCCAATGTCTCGCGTCACAGCAAGGCAAAACGAGTAGATATTTCACTGGTTTATAATCCAGAGTCATTGCAGGTTATCATTGCAGATGACGGCCACGGGTTTGACATGAACCAAAAAGCAAAGGGCATGGGGCTGCGTTCCATGCGGGAACGCATCAGCAGTATTCGCGGAACTGTCCAAATTCAAAGCGCACCCGGGCAGGGAACCCGCTTGATCGCACAATTACCTATCAAAGGCTAGCCATAGGAGGTCTATTATGAAACATCATCGCACAAGCATCTTGATCGCTGATGACCACGAAGTGGTGCGAAACGGAATTCGCTCATATCTTGAAACGATCCCTGATTTTCAGGTGGTTGGAGAATCTGCATCGGGCGAAGAGACACTCAGCATGGTAGCTGAATTGATCCCGGATATTGTGCTGCTGGATCTGATTATGCCGGGCATGGATGGGATCGAAACCACACGAAGGGTAAAGCAGGTCAGCCCGCGCTCGCAGGTGGTGGTGCTCACTTCTTACCATGAGGATGTGCACATTTTCCCTGCACTTAAAGCAGGGGCAATTTCCTACATTCTCAAGGATATGAAAATGGAAAAGCTGGTGGAGGTTTTGCACCGCGCCGTTCAGGGAGAGGTGACGTTGCATCCACGGGTTGCGGCTCGTGTTTTGCAAAATATCCGTGGCGAGAGCAGCGGAGAACAGCCATTATTTACAGAGTTGACCGACCGAGAAACAGATGTGCTGAAATTGATCGCTGCCGGATTAACCAATAGCCAGATCGCCGAAAAACTTGTTATCAGTGAAAATACGGTAAAGGGGCATGTCAGTAATATTTTGAGCAAATTACACCTGGCAGACCGTACTCAGGTTGCGGTATACGCGTGGCAACAGGGTATTGTGAACAGGAACAACACAACGAAAGATTAACGGAGCAAGTCTTAATTACCCACAAAATTTGAATCAAAAAGGACACCGCTATAAGAACGGTGTCCTTTTTCTTTATTCCAATATTTATTTATTGACCCATCTCTGCGAGAGCTGCTTCAATGTTCTGCTGGAAGACATCAATGGTCTGAGCGCCTTCGATCAAAACGGTCTTTTCTTCACCGTTTACGGTATAGGTCATAATGAATGAAGGGGTGGCTGAAATATCTGCTGTGATGCCATTCTTCATATCTTCATCGATCAAGTCTGCATATTTGCTTGAGTTAAAACAATCGTTAAAGTCGGTCATATTCAATTCAAGTTTTTCAGCAAATGCAACCAATCGGCGGTCGGTATAAGCCCCGACATTCTCGCCGGTTTGATTTGCAAAGATGATATCGTGCATTTCCCAGAACTTGCCCTGGTCGCCTGCACAATAAGCGGCTTCGGCAGCCTGTCCCGACTCAGCACCGATGAACGCGCCAAAGGAATGATAAACAAAGTATACCGTTCCATCAGCAACATATTTTTCAACCAAAGCTTCTTCGGTATTTTCAAAGAAAATTCGGCAGTATGGGCACTGGAAATCTGAATATTCCTCGATTTTGATCGGGGCGTTCGGGTCGCCGATGGCGTTGAAATCCACACTATCAGGACGTGTCCTTGCGGGTGCATCGGCGATTGCACCAATTGGTTTGAAATTCGGGTAGATAAATAAGAACGCCACAAAAAGCGCCCCAACGGTGATCAGGCCAATTCCTAACAGGCGTGACCTCTGTTCTTTGCGCCTTATTTGTTCCTTGCGCGCCTGGCGTTTACTTACCTCTTTATCTTTGTTGATCATGCTAACTCCTGTCTGTAAGGTGATTGACTGCAAATTTTCCCATGCGAAAATGGTTTTGTCCAGTAAAGGGTTAATGTGTTCTTAAGTAACCCACGTTGCAGTCTACTGACTAGTTACTGACAACACATACTCAAAAATTCTCACCCTGCCCACTACCAATATGAAGGCAAGGTGAAAAGGTTTTATTGCCTAAATACAGCTTTTAATTCTTTTATTCCCGTAAGCGCGCATCCATCCAGAGAGTCATAGCCTTGAACACTTCTGCCTGCTCCGGTTCATTATGCAGCTCATGATAGGCACCTTCCCATAACATCAAGGTACATTTATCTTTTAGTGGTGCAGCAAATTCTGTACTGCTGGAGGGGAATGCAATTGCATCAGCTTTGCCATGCAAAAGCAACAGAGGGAGTGAAAATTCGCCTGCGTGTTTCAGCGTCCATTTTGTGACACCAATCATTACCCTGCCAAAGCCGAGGGAGATTTTGTCATGCACAAGCGGGTCATTGTTGTAGGTGGTCACTACATCCTTATTTCTGGAGATGGCTGCAGCATCCAACCCGCTGGGGAGGGTTGTTTTGGGCATCAACGCGCCAAGAATCTTTGCTGCCATGATCTTTAGAGGTTGATTCTCCAGAGCGGTATGCAAACCAGAACTGGTTGCAATGACGCCCTTTACATTTGGCTTGCGAAGCAACCCATAGTGCAGAACTTGAATCCCGCCCAGGCTGTGTCCATACAAAAAGAGGGGCAGATTCGGGTAACGAACTCGTGCCTGTTCGAACATTACATCAATGTCCTGCATAAAATCTTCAATTGATGAGATGTGTCCGCGCACACCATCAGATCGGCCATGACCGCGCAAGTCATACGTGAACAAGATAAAACCTTCCCTGCCAAACGCTTCAGCGACATGAGCATAGCGCGAGCTATGTTCGCCCAACCCATGTACAAGACAGACCACCGCTTTGGGCGTTATAACAGACGGCTCCCAAACTTGCGCAAAAATATTTAAACCGTCACGGGATTTCCAACTTAATTCCTGATGTGTCATTTCACCCTCCAATGGTGATTTTGAATTCGCATTGATGAGCGCCCATTGCACGACAGGCGCGTTCTTCAATATCATGTTCCTGTCCGTCTGCCCAATATAGGCATTCGCGGATCAATCCAAAGGTTACAAAACAGATCGGGGAGTCATCGGTTTGATTCAAAGTGGCTGGAGATGCCTGGTCAACCAGAAGCAGGTCCAGGTCCAGAGTATGAACCGTGATACTTCCATTCGCCGCGCTTAAAATACGTGCGAGTAATTCCAAAGCGGGTTTTCGTCTTGCTGATTTTGGAAGTCCACGTATTAATGCTGCCTGGGTCTTGATCCCAAGGGAGGCATCGTCCAACAGGCTTTGCCAGAGTTTCGCTCCGATGCGCATCAATATTCCACGGGCGCCACGGCCATAATATGTGCGGATGGCTGATTGTAAAGTTGAGTATGCTAGTGCCACCCGTTCATCATCCAATGCTAAGAAGTGGGAAGGCTGTGCCCATTCTCTTGGAAGCCCAGCCTTCGATAACACAGCGGCAAACGTTTCGTGGCCGATCTCTGTTGAAAGCGTCTCAACAAATTTTTTCATAATTGCAGAGGGCAGTGTAACTTTACTCATAACCGCTCGTTCCATAAACCAGCACAGGGAAATATTCTCCAGTGCGAACAAAGCCGATCTTCTGATAAAGAGAAAGGGATGCCTCATTATCTGACTGCGTATTAACAGAAAGTTTTCCGATTTGCTGCGTATTCAGATGTCGAATGAGATCATTGACCAATGCTTTGCCAATCCCCTTACCTTGCGCTTCAGGCTGGACCCCAAGCCTGGCCAGATGTGCCCCAAACGGATTCCCGGTGCTGATCTGATACCCAACCAACCCAGAGCCATCTTCTGCAACTGTTGCATGAAAAGCTTGAGAATATGCTCTCTGTAGCGAATCGAATGTATTATGCCAAAAGCGGCCAAATGCAGCCAGATCTAGCCTGGCGACATTGAGTATATCTGTCCCCATCATGGGACGAATATGAATTGCACGAGACTCTGAAAGGGGAAGAATTGCATCCTTGATATTTAATTGAAGAAGCACAATATTCTGTTTTAGTTCAAAGCCGCTGGAGAGTAAAAGATTCTGAAACCACTGTTTCGTTACAATCGCTGCAATATGAGACTGTGGATTAAAACTCAAAATATCATCTCGTGCCGCTTCCCAAAGAGTAGACCATGTTTCAAGGCTGGAAAGGTCTTGATGATAAGAAAAAAGCCTGATCCAGGCTATATGTTGCGGGTCTTCAGGGCAGGCAAGAGCAGCAATGATGCGGCCATTATCCTCAAGTACCCAGTAATTTCGTGAACCGATCCATTCCAATGCAGATCGCCAATCCAAATGACGATGTGTGTTGGATTCAAGAAAAATCAGGTTTGCGATCTGGTTATGATCCTCCATGACCGCACGCCGAACCTTAAAATGCAAGTTGATCATTTGATAAAGCGAAGGAAGTATCTCAAAATACGTTCAAAAACTCCCGGATTCTTTTTTGCCTCCAACGATCCCATCATCTTAAATGCCGATTCTGTGACCCTGCCTGTCTTCAATTTTAGGGCAGCAGCAGATTTCATAACCATGGCGCGCAAGTCACCTTCATCCACCTGCTTAAATAACTCAGCGGAAAATTCGTATGCAGCGATGGCTTCCTCTGTGCGATTGAGAGCTTCCAGCGCCGCAGCTTTATTTCCAAAAGCCATTGCCTGGCGTTTTGTATCTTTCGCTTCTTCAAAGACTTTCTCGGTACCCATTACAGCAGCGAGTGATTCTTCCGGTTTGCCTGCCTGCAATAAAGCAACGCTTACATTGTTCATCATTTCCGCAGCCGACACAGCTTCTTGCGCAACTGTGTACATTTCGGCAGCCTCGCGAAATAAATTGGCAGCCTCATCAAATTTTTTATTTGCAAAAGCGCTCTTGCCTTGTGCTTCGAGTTGAGATGGTTCAGTTGTCATATAAGCACCATGATCGTTTGATGATGAGGTATTAAAGTGTAATATCCAGCAGGCCTTCAGCAACAGACCGCAATTTCTCACGTGAGAGGTCGCTGAGTTTCATGGCAAGCTCAATGTATGGGCGGTTAACAGGCTGGCATACAAAGTTCTGCATATCTGCGGATAATTCAAGGAATTTTTGCAATGATCTCTGACTGTTCAGCCACTGCCCCACTGGCCCGCTTTGATCGAAAAACGTATCGATCCGGCTGCCCATCACTGCAAGGATACTCTCAAGTTCTGGCACTGTGATGGCGCGTTCGCCCAGTTCATAAGACTTAAGTTTGGATTGCGATATACCCGTTTCAGTAGCAATGTGGCGAATAGACATGTTGGCGTTTGTACGCTCCTGCCGCAAAAGGGCACCGATCATACGCTGGCGCAAAGCGATCAAGCGCGACATATCCACCGATTCCATGGCAGAAGAAGCATCCGACTTCGTTTCATTTCCCCAAAAATGTGAGATCGGTAATTTTAGAAAATAAACAAGGGTTTCAAGCTCAGGCAGGGACGGAGCGCGGCGGCCTTCCTCATACGCACGGAACAGCCCAGGCTTAATTCCTATCGCATCTGCACATTCTTTAATGCTGCGGCGTTCTGCCATGCGGGCATCGCGAATAAGCAACCCAAGTTTTTTCTCTCGTATTGTGATCTGAGCATTATTCATAAGTCCTCGTTAAATAGGTGATACATGGATTATAGCAGAGTGTTTCAACGGCGCGAATTTTGATTCGATGAAGATCTTGGTGCGAAAATATCTGCGCTAAGTTTGAAGCCAGCCGCCTCAAGCCGCGGCGTAAAGTTGGGTCGAATACCCGTGGCATGTACTTCACCTAAAACTTTACCATCTTCTGAAACGCCTGTTGGATTGAATTTGAAAATATCTGTCAAAACAATAATTTCGCCCTCCATACCAGCCACCTCGGTAACCGCAGTTACTTTACGCTGCCCATCCTTCAACCGAGTCTGCTGAACGATCAAATCAACAGCAGAAGAGATTTGCTGGCGCACCACCTTAAGGGGCAGATCCATCCCAGCCATTAATACCAAAGTCTCGATACGGGATATTGCATCGCGCGGCGTATTTGCATGGACAGTGGTCAATGAGCCATCATGCCCAGTGTTCATGGCTTGCAGCATATCCAATGCCTCACCGCCGCGTACCTCGCCAACCACAATACGGTCAGGCCGCATACGAAGGGAATTCTTTACAAGGTCGCGAATGGTAACCGCATGATGCCCCTCCGAGTTCGCAGGCTTGGTCTCCATCCGCATAACGTGGTCCTGCTGGAGCTGCAACTCTGCAGCATCTTCAATGGTAATAATACGTTCATTTTCAGGGATGAATCCAGACATGACGTTTAACAAAGTTGTCTTGCCTGAGCCTGTTCCCCCGGAAATAATGATGTTAAAACGCGCTTTTACACATGCCTGTAAAAAGTCTGCCATTTGGCGGGTCAATGAGCCAAAGTTGACAAGGTCTTCGACCTGGAGCTTATCCTTCCGAAACTTACGAATCGTAATAGAAGGTCCGTCGATGGCAACAGGGCGAACCACAGCATTTACACGCGAACCATCCGGCAAGCGCGCATCTACAGTAGGTGAGTCAAAATCCACCCGACGCCCAAGTGGCAGGATAATACGATCAATCACACGGACGATATGATCGTCATCATCAAAAGTAATAGTGGATTTGGTCAACTTTCCGTTTTTTTCAACGAAGATTTTCTTTGGGCCATTCACCATGATCTCTGAAACATCAGGGTCATCCAGTAAGGACTGGATCGGTCCATAACCAAGCAGGTCGTTCAAAACCTGTTCAAATATCTGTTTTTTAAGATCATCTGGCAATTTCAGCTTTATTTGTTCAAATATCTGAACAATATTTTTTTTGACAAACTCATTACGCTCGCCAGCCGGCACCCCTTCCATCTCAAGGGCGCGCAACAAGTTATCAGCAAGATATTTCTTAAGGCGGGCAAGATCCTGATGCGTAAAGCTTTTTGGAGCAGCTGGATTGGGAGATGTCATTCCTGTTATGCCTCTTGTTCATCTGAAGCGGGCATAACCCAAACGATTTGAGAACGCTTGACAGCCATGAATGGGGAAGTAAATAAAACCTCTTCATTCGCCCCAAGAATGTTGACATTTGTAACAGCGAGAAAAATTTCATCTCGTTCCAATTCGTTCTTGAAACGTTCACCCTGGCGCACATGCACAAATCCGCGCATCAAGTGAGTAGTTGTTTGGATCAAACAGGATACAGGCAGCTTCGCAACAACATCGGTGTAGAACTTACCTTTTTCATCATATTCTATTGTCATCGTAATTCTCCATTGTAAGGTTGGTAAACATCATTTCTGATCTATTTACCCCAACCTGATTTTTTGAGCCAATACTGCCATTTCCCGCGCGGTATCTTGAAAGATAATGGAAGCCGTATCCCTTGGAAACTTTAGGGAAAAAGGCTGGTGATGGCTGTTGGCAAATGAAAAATTTGTACCAAGATACGGCATGGATATATTGATCTTCACCCCCAACTTGTCTTCCACATCAGCTTTACTTAGGCCTTCCAAGCCAACAGCACGATTAAGGATCGTATACAATGAATCTTCATGCACACCTTTACTTTTTAAATAATCCCATAATGTCTTCGTGAGAGATAGAGAGCTAACATCCGTGCTTATGATCAATGTAATCAAGTCTGCATGTTGAATAAGTGGCAAAGTGATCTTTGAAAGCGAACGGCCAATATCTACCAAAACATAGTCATGAGATGCTTTCAAGGAAGTGACAACATCCCAAATGCGCCCAACCTTCATCTGATTGCTGCTCTCCGGGTCTGGTGAACCAGCCAACAGATTAAACCGCCAAATACCCACAGGCTGCAATTCACTTTGGAAGAACTCCGGAGTGGTTTCCGTTGGGGACATATCTGTAACTGTAACAATATTCTGCTCGCCTTCATAACCAACAATGGAAGCAATCGAGCCTATGGGAAGTACCAGGTCTAAAACTGCCACACGTGCTTTCGGTTGATATTGCGAAATGTTCATAGCAAAATTCGCACACAACGAAGATGTACCAGTTCCGCCTTTTGCGCTCAGAAAAACGATCAGCAAACCACCCTGATCCATTACATCCGCAGTTAATCCAAACAAACGGATGATCGTATCATTAAGAGTAGCAACGGCCTGACCAGATTTGACAATATATTCATTAAACCCAGAATCAAGGCAGGATTTTATTCTACTGTGGTCTGTATCCCCGCTTAGGGCAATAAGCGGCAATTCAGCAGTACGCGCATCCTGCTTCAGCTTTACAGCAATCTCTTCCCCACGTAGATCCATCATCACAGGATCAACAATAATTAAATTCGGATGATCACGCCATGCAGAGATTAATCCCTCCTTGCCAGAGCCAGCCTGAAGCACTTCATAATTCTGCTCAAGCAGTTTACGTGCCACAAAGTTTCGGCTGGCTACATCTGCATCAACAATCAGGATCTTTTTTCTCGGCATGGAATGAATTCCCGCGCATGATTTACATGCGCACCTGTCACAATTCAGTTGGCGGCATCAAGTAGCCCAAACCAGACCTTGTGACAATATGATGTGGGTTATGAGCATCCACCTCAAGTTTTTGGCGAAGGCGGGCAATGCTTACCCATAAAATTTCCTTATCTGTTTTGTACTCTGCACCCCAAACGCTTGTTAACAATTCTTCAGAGGTGAGAATCTTGCCAATGTTATGTGCAAACTGGAGCAAAAGGCGATACTCGGTTGCAGAAAGAGAAATGGCTTCCTCTCCGCGCCATACTTCAGCTCGGGCAAAATCGATCTTCAGATCATCGTGAGTGAAAAAGCGCGCCTGACCTGTTTCAGCAGGCGGTTGAGCACGGCGCAAAACTGCTCTTACCCTTGCAAGCAACTCAGTTGCAGAAAATGGCTTAACCAAATAATCATCTGCCCCCAGATCAAGGCCGCGCACACGATCTTGCTCTTCCCCACGGGCGGTAAGGATCACAATGGGAACACTGGAAAACTCGCGAATACGTTGGCATGTACCAAAGCCATCCAAGCGGGGCATCATCACGTCCAACAATACCAGGTCTATTGGCTGTGCTGAAAACACATCCAACGCCTGCACACCGTCCTGGGCAGTTGCCACTTCATAACCTTCAGTCCGCAAGTTTGCTTCCAAAAGTCGCAGGTAACGGGGCTCATCGTCTACGATCAAGATTCGCTTTGCCATAATGATCTCCTTGATGAAAAATAATGAAATCGGTCAAAGCGTTGGATCTGCGGGTAGCTCAATAAAAAAGGTCGTACCCACATCCAACACTGACTCTACCCAAATCTTACCATGATGTGCCATAACAATTTGCTTGCAAATATACAATCCAAGCCCTGTGCCGGTTACGGTGCGCTCACCAGGGACACGATAGAAACGCTCAAAAAGAAATGGCAAAAAATCCTCGGGGATTCCCTCTCCCTCATCTGCAAATGAAAGGAGTACCTTTTTACCAAGAGCCTTTGTCCCAATTTTTAGTTTTGAACCTGGAGCGTATTTAATGGCATTACTAAAAAGATTTTCAAACACCTGAGAAAGGCGAACTCCATCGCCCAGGACTTGCGGCAGAGTCTCGAGATCAAATTCAATTTTCAGCTCAGGATGATGCGTATTCACCCGGGTAGCAACATCACGTACAAGTGCATCAATACGAACAGGCGAAAATTTGAACTGCAATGTCTTACTCTGCAAACGCGCCGACTCAAGCATATCCTCGATCAGCCGCGTCAAGCGGTCAGCTTCTTCATCAATGATATTGAGAAACTCGTGTTGTGTGGCTTCATCCCATGTTGTATCCTGCCGCAGCAGGCTGGTGCTATATCCTTTAATAAATCCAAGCGGCGTGCGAAGCTCATGGGAAATCGTGGAAACAAAATCATCCTGCAAACGCATCTGGCGTTGTACCGAATCCAACTCGGCACGAGCTGCCTGCAAATCTCTACGTTCGATCAAAGCAGCAGACCAAAATGCCTGCAAAGAAGCGATCTTAATATGCAAGTCGGAATATTCCGGCCCGCCAAAGCGGATAAAAATTAACGCCCCGCAAATTTTCGAAGCAATATTCAGCGGCATCCCTAATAAGTGCGGCTTATCCATACGATCTTTCTCGCCGCGCCCATGATGTTTAGGCTCCTTGAGTACCAGCTTTCCAGAAGACAACACTTCCATCGCCACACGTTCCCCCCAGGCAGCATCAGCCTCTGCGGTCTTCCCCCGCCCCATTGCACGGGCATACGCTATATCCAAACTTTTCGTATGCGCATCCTCAAGAAATATAACCACATTATCAAAAACAAATGAGCCACGCAAGGATGTGAATAGCGTATCCAGCGAGGCTTTCCAGTCATGTTTACTTTGAACTTCTTTTAGGATCGTGTGCAAAAATGAAAGAGTTAGATTATCCATGATTAATCCCGCACCACCAGCAATGGAAATTTGAATGTAGACCCCTTCCCCTCTACTGATTGTACATCCAATAATGAACCGTGTGCTTCAACAATCTGCCGAACGAGGGAAAGCCCAAGCCCAGTGCCGCCATAATGCCGGGTAGATGAGCCATCTAATTGATGGAATGGCTCAAAAATTTCCCTCAAGCGGCCAGATGGGATACCGATGCCTGTGTCTGTAATGGAAACTTGGACCAGATTATTTCCATCCTCTTTAAGATTGACCACCACGCTTCCACCCGACGGGGTGAATTTGATCCCGTTATCGAGCAGCTGATTCATCACCCAGCCAATTTTTTCCGGGTCAGCTTGCACAAAAGGAATAGACTCAGGAGCAGCCACAAGCACCTGCACCCCTCGTTCTTCAGCCTTGTTTGACGCTGCCGTTGCAGCCAGTGAGACGATCCGGCGAATATCTACCTTATCCATTTTCATACTCATTTCACCTCGTGAAGCGAGAGAGAACATGATAAGGTCTTCGATCATACTTTCCAATCTGGTAGCTGCCCGCTGACTGACTTGCAAAGCATGGCGTTGATCGTTTGAAACACTCCCCAAAGAATCTGTGACCAATAATTCAAGATACCCCTTAATATGGGTAAGCGGAGTCCGCAGTTCATGTGAAATATTCGCCACAAAATTCGCCTTCATCTGGCTAAGTTCTGAGAGTCTGGTGAGGGCGGCGTTCAGATCTGCTGTGCGGTCTTTTACTCTTTGCTCCAGGTTGCGGTTTGAAGCCTGCAAGGCAGAACGTAATTGAATGATCTGTTCGGTAACCACCTGGTCAAGATCATCGCGGTCAAGCAACCCCAAATCCATTAACGCCTGACCAAGCAGGCAAGGTATCCCTTTTGAGGTTTGTTCCTTTTGAAAGGCAAGGGCCTTTTGCAGGTCTCCATCGCTGATCAGTCCTTTTTGGACAATGTATTCTCCCATGCGGGGAATCAGCATTTCTGGAGTGAGCTTGGGGAGGTTATGTGACATGGTTATCCGCGAGATGACATTTTTATTGTAAAACCCATTCTCCATTTATCATCGTTGCTGCTGCATTCATTGATAATAAATTTTCAGGTGCTGTGTTGAAGGGGTCTTCATTCAGCACAATAAGATCGGCAAGATAATTTTCAGAGAGTTTACCAAGGCGGTCTTCTGCGTTGGCGGCGTAGGCGGCGCCCAGGGTGTAGGCAGAGAATGCCTCAGCCAAAGTCAATTTTTGTTCGGGGTACCAACCCTCGGCGGAGGGTGAACCGTCTGCCCTTTGTCGGGTAACCGCTGCGTGCAATCCTAAAAATGGATTCGGCGATTCAACAGGCGCATCCGATCCAAATGCAATGGGCGCGCCGTGGTTCAGTTGAGTCCGCCATGCGTATGAGAATTTGGAGCGTTCTCCCCAGAAGCGGTCGGCGGCGTACATATCTGAGGTGGCATGGATGGGCTGCATGGAGGCGATGACGTTGAGCTTTGCAAGGCGGGGCGCATCGTCGGGATGGATGATCTGAACATGTTCGATGCGGTGACGCAGATGCGGCAGTCCCATTTCGGTTTCGTATTTGCGAAGCTGTTCGTATGCGTTGAGGACTTCATGATTGGCGCGGTCACCGATGGCATGGACGGTCATGCTCAGTCCCACATCGGCGGCTTTGCGGCAATGCTCAAAAAGTTCCTCGCCATCCATGTTGAGAATGCCCTTGTTTTCTGACTCGTTTTCATAAGGTTGGAACATGGCGGCGGTGTGCGGGCCAAGTGCGCCATCCATAAAAGCTTTGACAGAACCGATCCACAACCATTCATCGCCAAAGCCTGTGCGAAGGCCGAGTGCATTTGCCTGCTCCACACTTTCAACAGGGATATTTTTATTGACACGTAATTTTAGTTTACTGCTGGCTCGCAATGATTGCAATGCCATAAAAGAATCGCGGCGGTCAAAATCATGAACACCTGTGATGCCCATCTTCCACAAAATGGGTTGAGCTTTTTGGATGGCTTGCTCGATGTCTTTGATGCTTGGTTCGGGAACTACGCTTCCGACCACGCTCATGGCTGTTTCAAGCAAAATGCCAGTTGCCTGCCCTTTGGCATCACGCTGGATGGCTCCATCCTTTGGGTTTGGGGTGTCGTTGGTGATGTTCGCCAAATTCAACGCGGCAGTGTTCGCCCACGCGGCATGTAATGATTTGGCTGTGAGATAAACAGGGTTGTTTGGGGCAATCGTATCAAGTTCAAGTGCGGTTGGCCATTCACCGCCCGTTGACCATTCATTTTGATTCCAGCCGTGCCCAAGTACCCATTCACCAGGCTTGGAATTTCGCGCACGTTCTGCAATGCGGTTTAAACATTCTTCTTTGGTCTTTGTTTCGCAATCCACCTTGGCAAGCCCAAGTGAATAATATTGCAAGTGAATGTGCGCATCGGTTAGCCCGGGCAAAATGGTTTTGCCTTTCATGTCCTGCTTTTCCAATTTGCCATGGGCAAGGCTTTCGAGGCTGTCCTTCTTCCCTACAGCGATAATCCGTCCGCCTGCAATCAGAATCGCGGAAGCGGTGGGGTGATTTGAATCAAAGGTGTGTATGTTTGCGTTGTAGAGGAGTTTCATTCGTTGTCCACTAATCTACACTAATCTACACTAATCTTTTACCTTCACGAAGATTAGTGCAGATTAGCGGATTTTTTATGTTAATTTATTCAGCAGGGAATCCAATTCTTCATTCGAATAATAATAGATAGTGATCGTGCCGCCATTCTTGCCGTGCTTCAAAGCAACTTTTGTCTCAAGGCTGCGCTGCAAGCGTTTTTCTACATCCACCGCATCCGCATTATGGCTTGGCTTCTTAGCTTTAATAGGTTTCTGCCCTGCCAATTTCCGCACCAATTCTTCTGCCTGGCGGACACTCAATGAGAGGTTGAGAACAGTCTGTAATGCAGAGGCTTGTGCCTTTTGTGTGGAAAGCATCAACAAAGCACGGGCATGGCCTTCGGTGATCTTTCCGTCCACAAGCGCTTGTTTCACTGTATCCGCAAGGCCGAGCAGTCGCAGAGTATTCGTCACTGCTACACGGCTTTTCCCAACCCGCTTGGCAACTGCCTCATGCGAAAGGCTGAAATCCTCCACCA
>CAZHOX010000016.1:0-30181 GCA_964534345.1 uncultured Anaerolinea sp. | reverse complement strand
AAATAATCGGCTTGCTTCTTCGCATCCACATTGCAGCGGAAGAAGTGATACGCGCCGCGCAATAACCCCGCCGATTTTGCGCCAAACCAATTATCTTTGAAGGTATCATCCTTGTAATTGATTCCTTCTGTGGCTTTTGCGAATACATACCTTTGGCCTGTTGCACGCACTTTGGGCCAATCGATACCAGCATCCCAGTGAGAAACATCAATGCCTGGAACTGTTGCCATATTTTCCTCCATACAAATAAGTTGGATACAACTTATTTAGCGTAGCACAAAACATTTAGAAAATCAATTCCATTATTGACAGGTTGTAAGTTTGTTATTTAATTTACATCTACCCTTGCACTTTGGAGTATGGTATAAGAAATATAGCCCTTCTTTGTTCGTGATATTGCCCTCACGTTTTGAGCCAATACCTATTAAAAGGGTCCTTAACTTAATTAGAAATAACGCGATAGGCCTGAGCCAAGGCGGCGTTTCTAGGTAGGGACCCACCTGCACTAGCAGGTTCAAAACCTGGTGATACACGGCAAAAGCGGGGCTTTTCTTGTCTGTACCTTTCGGCTTGACAGAAACTCATTGCGGCATGTAAAATCGCCGCCGTTGGTAAATGACAACTGAATAACGGAGATAAAGCGACTGGGTCTCAGCAAGTGAGATCACGAGGTGGAGGTTCTCCCGTGCGAACGGGACGCTAATTACCCACATAAAAAGTGAGGTAAGAAAATCGGATAGATCAGCGGATGCCTCTGAAGCCAGATCACTGGCTTCCTTCTCCCTTCCTAAGAAAGCGAAACCGAGCAAAGGAGTTTAAAAAAACTCTATTGCTCGCCACTGAAAACCACACGGCAACGAGTGGGACAAAGTGAACGCAGTGAGCAGCCATTGTAAAATGGTCTGAAAGATTGGAAGGGCGTTTCTTTTTAATACCCGTGTGTATTGAAACAGGTAAGCCCTAGGCATACCTGTTTTTTGTTATTAGAAAATGAGCAAGAAACGGGTCGCCCTGCTCCAAAGTACCAAATACAATCTCAAGCATGAGAAAGGAGATTGATATGGAAAATACTATTGAACTTTCACAGCACTATAAATTGATCGAGCAAGCCATTCAGTACATCGAAGCGAATGTGCAGCGCCAGCCTGAACTGGAAGAGATCGCCTCTGCCATCGGGTTGAGCGAATATCATTTCCAAAGATTATTCACCAACTGGACGGGCGTCAGCCCCAAGCGCTTCATGCAATTCCTAACGAAGGAACATGCAAAGCAGCTGCTTGACCAATCCGAGAATTTATTGGAGACAACGCACAAAGTTGGGCTGTCCAGTTTGGGTCGGCTGCACGACCTCTTCGTCAACACCGAAGCGGTAACGCCTGGTGAGTACAAATCTGGCGGCGCGGGCCTCACCATTCGCTATGGAATTCATCCCTCACCGTTTGGGAAAGTCCTCATCGCCACCACAGAGCGCGGCATTTGCAACTTAAGTTTTGTGGATGTCAGCGAAGGCAAAGTGATCGACAAACTGGTTGAGGATTGGCAGCAGGCAGAAATGGTCGAGGATTACAAAGCCACCGCCCCACTGGTCACGCGCATCTTTTCTGACCTGTCAACTGATTCGCCTCTCAAGCTTCATCTACGCGGGACAAATTTCCAGATCAAAGTTTGGGAAGCATTACTCAGCATTCCATCTGGCGCGTTGACCACGTATGAACACATCGCAAAGCAGGTTGGCAGCCCGAAAGCGGTACGTGCCGTGGGCACGGCAGTTGGGCATAATCCAATTGCCTACTTGATTCCATGCCATCGCGTCATCCGCAAGAGCGGTGATTTCGGAAATTATCTGTATGGCTCTGCTCGAAAGAAAGTAATATTGGCGAGAGAGTTTAGCGCAGGTAGCGCATAAAGCGTACCTGTAAAAAAAGGAAAAAAATGAAATCCAAGATTTGGTTGGCATTACTGGCACTTTATATTGTTTGGGGTTCCACGTACCTGGGAATCAAAGTCGCGATCGAGACCATCCCTCCGTTCTTCCATGCGTCAATTCGGTTTCTCGTTTCGGGTATCATATTGGTGGTTTGGCAGCGTTCTGCGGGGCAAGCAATGCCTACACGCAAGCAATGGGGGTCGGCTGCAATTATTGGAACCCTGCTCCTGCTCGGCGGCAATGGACTGGTTTCATGGGCCGAGCAATTCATTCCTTCGGGAATTGCCGCACTCATCATCGGTTCCATGCCTATGTTTCTTGTGGTCGCAGAGGCGCTTAGACCGCACGGTGTCAAACCGACATGGCGAGCCATTGTTGGTCTGCTGATCGGGTTTGCGGGCATCTTCATTTTGGTTGGCCCCGCAGAAATTTCTGGCAGCAGTGCAAAGCTCAATCCATTCGGTTTGCTTGCTCTGCTCGGCGCCTGTATAACCTGGGCAAGCGGTTCCATTTACAGCAAAACAGCCGACCTGCCAAAATCATCATTAATGAATACTGGTGCGCAGATGTTGATGGGAAGTATCAGCCTGCTCATCGTTTCGTTATTGACCGGCGAATTGCACGGTTGGGATATTACAGCCGTTTCTTCCCGTTCGATCTATGGGTTGACGTATCTCATTCTTATTGGTTCGCTTGTTGGGTTTGCCTCGTATGGCTGGCTATTGCAAAATGCGCCGATCTCACTTGTGGCAACGTATGCGTATGTCAACCCAATTGTGGCGGTGTTCCTTGGCAATTGGATCGGCAATGAACCTCTGGAGCCACGCATTTGGATCGCAGCGACGATCATCATCGGGTCGGTGATATTCATTAATACCGGAAACAAGCCTCAGATTAAGAAAGAGGCGAAAGAACCGTTAGCAAGTGAACAGTGATCAGTGTCAGTTAATCGGGCGGCAAATGCATTGTCCGAATTCATAAATCAAAAAGGAGAAATAAGTAATGGACGCGAAAGATCTGCTCAAGAAAGTTAAAGAAGATAATGTCAAGTTTATGTCTCTTCAGTTTACCGATGTGATGGGCGCGGTAAAAAGTGTGGATATGCCGATCCGTCATTTGGAAGGTGTGCTGAAAGACGGCGCATGGTTCGATGGCTCATCGGTGGAAGGCTTTGCGCGCATTCAGGAAAGTGATATGCGTTTGAAGATCGACCCTGAGACCTATGCGGTGCTGCCGTGGTCTGCGGCGGATTCAAAACGCGCGCGTGTGTTTTGCGATATTTACACCCCCGGCGGTGAACCTTTTGAAGGCGATCCTCGCGGCGCGTTGAAGCGCATCCTCAAGAAAATTGCAGATCGTGGCTGGATGCTCAACATTGGCCCCGAGCCAGAGTTCTTCCTCTTCAAGGCTTCTGATGGGAATGGCGTTCACCCTGTCCCCCACGATACCGGCGGTTACTTCGATTTCTCATCCTTCGATGAGGCTGTTGTTGTCCGCACTGCGTTGATGGAAGCTCTTGATGCAATGGGACTCGATGTGGAAGTGGGTCACCACGAAGTTGCTTTGGGCCAGCATGAAATTGATTTCCGTTTTGCGGATGCACTCAAGGCTGCCGACAATGTGCTGACACTGAAGTACACCGTGAAGGCGATTGCCGCCCAGCATGGTTTGGTCGCTTCTTTCATGCCGAAGCCTGTGTACGGCATTAATGGCTCTGGTATGCACTGCCACCAATCTCTCTTCGATATCAAGACGGGCGCAAACCTGTTCTTCGATGCGAAGGATGAGGCGCACCTTTCGCCGTTGGCTTATTCCTTCATCGCTGGTCAGTTGGAACATGCCCGCGCTCTCGCTGGTGTGGTTGCGCCGACTGTAAACTCCTACAAGCGTTTGGTTCCAGGCTATGAAGCGCCTGTGTATATCGGTTGGGCGCAGCAGAATCGCTCTGCACTTGTTCGTATTCCGCGCTACACAGAAGGACGTGACAAGGCTGTTCGTGCCGAACTGCGTTTCCCTGACCCATCCTCCAACCCATATTTGGCTTTCACCGTAATGCTTGCCGCCGCCCTCGATGGCATTGATAAGAACATGAAAGCCCCCAAGGCATTGAACAACATCAATCTTTATCACCTGGATAAGGAAGAACGCACTAAGTTGGGTGTGACCGAATTGCCCGGCTCGTTGGCTGAATCCCTGAGTGAGTTGGAGAAGGATGAAGTGTTGAAGTCTGCTCTTGGCTCCACTTTGTATGAAGCGTACATGCGCGCAAAATGGGAAGAGTGGGATGAGTTCCGCCTGCGCGTGACCGATTACGAAATTACAAAGTATTTGGAAACAGCTTAATAGCTGTTGGCTATTAGCGGTTAGCTGTTAGGAAGTGGATAGTCCCTGTGGGCGAAGAGCCTGCGGGGACTATTTTTTGTTGGCGTATAATCACAGGTATGACTTTCAAGAATTGGTTTCTATTTGTTTTCTTAACGTTGGCAACGGCCATGCTTATTTCATCCTGCACGGGGGAAAAAGCTGATGAACCGCTTCTTCTTGATACTTTCACAAAAAACAGTGTGACGGTTTCCGTTTATCTGACGAGAACCCAAGGTGAACAGGCCGCTCTGGTCGCTTCTTTTGTGCCGCCTGAAGATGCCCACCTGTATAGCAAGGATATTCCCCGCAATGGTGTGGATGGACTCGGCAGGCCAACTCTGCTGGAGCTTACACAAAATAGCCAGATGCAGGCGGCGGGTGAATTGCTCGAAAGCTCCCCTGCTCAAATCCCTGAGTTTGAGCCGAAGGAGTTGTTGGTGTATCCTGTTGGCACTGTGACACTCACCCTGCCAGTTACCTTGCCAACCAGTGAAAATTGGGTGGAGGATGAGATCAGCGTCACTTTTATGGCATGTAGTGACAGCGGATGCAAACCGCCGGTTGAAAATGAAGTGATCATTGTGCGCATCCCGCCTCAGGGGTAGTGCAAGTTAAAAGGTGAAAATGAACAAAAAATTACTACTGATCGGAACCGCCATATTTGTTCTTTCTTGCAAAGCTTTATTTCCTCAGAATTCGGAACCAGCGCTGCTAGAAAATTCTCCACAAGGAGAAGCAACTTTTCCAGCCACTGAAACAAATGAGTTGATCGGGTTCACCGAAGTTCGCCTGCACCCCAAAGATGGAAAATTGGATGAACTGCTGGCAGCAGAAGCACAGAAAGCTGTTGCAGCAGGGTTGCTGCCCGTAGTTGAATTTGACGCGGACTGGTGCCCTCCGTGTCAGGCGATCAACCAACATTTGGAAGAAAAAAATGAGCTGATGCTCAAAGCGTATGACGGAACATACATCATTAAGCTTGATGTAGACGAGTGGGGCTGGAACGATGGAAAAGTTGAGTATTTCACCGTCGATGCCATACCGGTCTATTTCAAATTGGATGAGCAGGGAAAAGAAACGGGAGAATCCATTGACGGCGGGGCATGGAATGAGGATATTCCAGTCAACATTGCGCCGGTGATGGATGCCTTCTTTCACGGCGGATAAAGGCCAGTTGATATCGTAAAAAATCAATTTCTCTTGATTACTCACCTCACTACGCTATAATATAAAAAACAGCCTTTATCCGTTGAGGACTCAGGTCCCTCCCATGTCATTATCCCTGATCGATACGCTACGAAGCTACATTCCAGAAATTCTTCAAAAAAGGATTGCTGTCGACCCAACCCCTCCGAACAAACCTTTTGGAGAAAACTATCAGGCGGCAGTCCTTTTTGTTGATATTTCGGGCTTCACTGCGTTAACCGAGCAATTTGCAGCCAAAGGGCCATCTGGTGCGGAAGACATCTCGGCAATGCTGAATGATTTCTACGGTCAGTGGATCAATATCATCAAAACCTATGGCGGGGATATTATCAAATTCGCTGGCGACGGGTTGCTTGTCATCTGGCAATATAACAACCTGGAAAAAGCCACTTTGCTGGCGGCACAAACCGCTCTCGAAGCGCGGAAAAAATTGGAGAGCTTCCGAGTGGGCGAACGCACCCTCTCCACACGCATTGCCCTCGGTACGGGCCAAATCGCATTGACCGGCTTGGGCGGGGTCTTTAATCGCTGGGAAATGGTCATCACAGGAAGCGCCTTGGAGCAGATCAGCCAGGCACAAAAAACTCTCAAGCCCGGACAGATCATCATTTCTTCAGAAGCATGGGAGCAGATAAAAGGATATGCAGTGGGGACTCCTGATGAAGATGGGCGAATGTTTTTAACCGGAATCAATTCACAGGTCCCGAGAGAAGCGGCACATATTCTCAATCTAAAAGAAAACAGCATCCCAGCATTAAGATCGTACATCCCGGGTGCGATCGCAAAGCGCATTGATGCGGGGCAGTCTGACTGGCTGGCAGAGCTTCGGCGTGTGACAAGTCTATTTGTCAACATTCCTGAAATGACGCGCGGAACAGATACCGCTGTGGCGCAAAAGCTGGCGCAACTTTTGCAGGGTTCCATTTATCGCTACGAAGGTAGTGTGAACAAGATCGCAGTGGATGAAAAAGGCGTTTCGCTTTTGGCTGCGTTTGGGCTTCCGCCATTTTCTCATGAAGATGATCCGCTGCGAGGTGTGCTGGCTGCGCAGGATATTATTGCAGCTGTGAAGGAAATGGGGTTGAGCTGTTACATTGGCATTGCCACCGGACGTATGTTCTGCGGTGTGATCGGCAATGAGAAACGCAGAGAATATACGATCAATGGAGATGCGGTAAATTTGGCAGCGCGTTTGATGCATGCTGTTTCAGCAAACATGAGCATGCCAACAGGGGAACCGATTGAAATCATTTGCGATACAAGCACGTACGAAGGTTCCAAAAGCCGTGTGGATTTTATTGCTCTGGAGCCAATCTCCATTCGCGGCAAAGCTCATCCTGTGCCAATTTTTGTACCGCAAGCCCGTCATGCCAAAGGCAAAGTACAGATCGCATTAACAGATATGATCGGCCGCGAAAATGAACGCTTTGCCATTGCCGAGGCCTTGCGAGCCTTGATCACACAGGAAAGCAGGGCCTTGATTATTGAAGGTGAAGCTGGGCTTGGGAAATCGCGGCTTGCAGAAGACCTTTACCGACAGGCCGATGCAATGAACGTGAACATCCTGCTGGGGCTTGGTGAGGCCATTGAACAAAGCACGCCATACCATGTGTGGAAAAATATTTCACAAAAAATATTCAACCTCAATGACCAGGAAAGCACCGCTGAACAAAAACTTGCCTTTGAAAAAATGATCAATGAGGATAGAGAGCTTGGCGAACGCGCGCCTTTATTGAACGCGGTATTTCCATTCATAATTCCTGAAAATGAAAATACAAAAAACATCATCGGTGATGCGCGCGCGAATGCAATGCACCAACTCATTATTGAACGGCTGACGCAAATTGCATCCAAGTCGCCTACTGTGCTGGTGATCGAAGATGTGCATTGGTTGGATTCCGGTTCATGGGCTTTATTAAGTCTTGTCACGCAGCGCGTTGCTCCCCTGCTGGTTGTGATCACCACACGGCCCATGGGCATAAACGCGCCCATGGAATTTTCCCAAATTCGAGAAATGCCATCTACGCGGTTTTTATTACTTGCGCCGCTCGGCAATCTTGATATTGAGACCTTGCTATATCAGCGGTTGAATGTTCAAAAATTGCCGAATGAACTTGTCAACTTTATTCGCAACAAGGCAGAAGGGCATCCGTTCTACAGCGAAGAACTTGCATACGCACTGCGTGACGGCGGGTTTATTGAGATAAAAAATAATGAATGCCGCATCACATCCATTGCCGGGGATTTGGAGGAACTTAACCTGCCTGGGTCTTTGGAAGGGGTGATCACAAGCCGCATTGACAAGATGCCGCCCTCGCATCAACTCACCCTGAAAGTTGCTTCTGTTATCGGAAGAGTTTTCGCCCTTCGAGAGTTATCTGCCATATACCCCATCAAGTCTGAGCTTGCCGAACTACCCGAATATTTGACCAACCTGGAAAGACAAGAACTAACCATCCTCGACACGCCAGACCCAGAGGTTTCTTATTTATTCAAGCACATCATCACACAGGAAGTAGCCTACAACCTGCTGCTCTTCTCGCAGAGGCGTTCCCTGCACCGTGCCATTGCGGAGTGGTACGAAAGTTCCTTCATGCAGAACATCATGACGTATTACCCCGTCCTTGCTCACCATTGGAAGCAGGCAGATGTTCCACAAAAGGCAATTGAATACCTTGAAAAATCAGGCGAAATGGCCTTCCGAAATGGGACCTACCGTGAGGCGCTCCAATTCTTTGCTCAGGCTGTGGAAAAAGCGGGGGATGGTTCGGATGCAAACATCCTGCCGCTGAAACAGGCATACTGGCTCCGGCGTATGGGTGAAGCGCAGATGGGGTTGGGTGATATGGACTCAGCGCAGCAACACTTCCGCACTGCGGCTTTGCTCCTGAAACATCCAAGCCCAACCAACACCAGCGGCATCATTTTGGGGCTGGTTTCACAGTGGTTTATTCAAAACCTGCATCGCCGCTTTCCAAATATTTTTATTGGAAGGATGAAGGAAAAAGATGCAGAACTTCAGGAAGTGGCCCAGCTATTTACTCATCTCAGCCACGTGAATTACATCAAGCTGCAAAGCCTACCCATGCTTTTTCATACACTGGGGAGTTTGAATCTTTCTGAAGATGGCGGCAGCATGTCTCCTGCGCGGGTATGGGCGCTTGGCTCTGCCAGCGCGATCCTTGGGTTTATCCCCAACCATAAGCTGGCAAAACACTACGCCGATAAAGCGCTTGAAGCCTCTGCACAAGTGGATAATCCGCGCGCTCAGATATGGACGTATCTGGCAGTGGGAGCCTATCAACTTGGTATTGGCGAATGGGATGCCTCCCGAACTGCGTTACAAAAGGCAAAAGAACTCGCCATTAGCGCATCTGATAACCATCTCGAAGGAGATGCAGAAACCGTTTTGGCTGGCCTGGAATTTTACCGCGGTGGCAATTTCGAGCAATGCCAGCAATATTACAATGCACTGACCGCACAGGCAAATAAGTCAGGAAATCAACTTCACCTCACATGGACAACATACGGAAATTCATTTCTTTGCCTTGTTCGTGGAGAGTTTCAGCAAGCGCTTCAAAATGCAAAGAATGGCGAGTCTCTCGATCCCACGCCGATCAACATTGCGCACTTGAACAGCATCCGCGCTCTGGCAAGCTGGAGATTGGGAAACGAGGCAGACGCCGTCAACTATATGTCTAAGGCTTTGCGCATTTTATTATCACTCCCTCCGCAGGTATATTCCCTGCTGGTGGCCTACAGGATCCTTTCACAGATCACATTGGAGATGTGGGAACAGGGGAAAACTTTTAATATCCACGGTTGGCGGACCACAGCAGAGATACACAAGACTTTTATCTCTCTGCAAAAAATGCTCAGCAAATTCCGGCCTGCGTTCCCCATTGGAGAGCCTAGTTTATTTTTATATCGCGGTTTGCAAAAATGGATGGAAGGGAAAAAAGAAGCAGCCTATAAAGATTGGCAAGCAAGCATTCAATCGGCTGGAAGGCTGCACATGAATTGGGATGAAGCCAACGCTTTGCGCGAGGTTGGCAAACGATCTGAAGGAGAAACGCGCAGAATAAATTTTGAAAAAGCACTGGCGCTGTTTACAGCCTGTCAGGCACAATATGATATGGACGTTACCAAAAAGCTGTTGGAAAAATAAAAGGCTTTCGAGTTTTTCTCGAAAGCCTTTTTGATTCAAAAGCTATATTAATGGATCGTCCCATTTGCAAGTTCAAGAATATCTTTTTTATTTTCATACACACGCACCAATTTTCCATCCTGCATTTGCAGAACGCGGTCTACATACTGGCACATGCGCAAGTCATGGGTGACGATGACACCAGCCCGTCCATTCTCATGAATAAGATGAGAGAAGGTTTCTACAACCTGAAAGGCACGTTCTGTATCTAAAGAAGCCGTTGGCTCATCGGCCAAAACCACAGCCGGGTTATGGATCAGCGCGCGGGCAATTGCCACACGCTGCTGCTGTCCGCCGGACATTTGCGCAGGCAGGTTGTGCAAACGGTCAGATAGACCCAATCTTGAAAGCAATTCGTCTGAGCGGATGCGGCTGGCATGATCCAGTTTGCCGTTTAAACGCAGCATGAATTCTACATTTTCACGGGCCGATAAAAATGGGATCAGGTTATTGGCCTGAAAGGTAAAACCGATCTTTTCACGGCGCAACTTCACACGTTGTTTTTCATTCATTTGGGCCAGATCCTGTCCGTCGATCAAGACCTGTCCGCTGGTTGGAGTAAGCAAAGCCGCCAGAATGGAAAGCATGGTGGTTTTCCCTGAACCGCTCGGCCCCACCAAAGCAACAAACTCGCCAGACTTTACCTGAAAGGAAACATGATCCACAGCGTTGATGGTTGCGCCGTCCAAAGAAAACGACTTTACCAAATCACGAACTTCGAGAGCTACATTTGACATTTTTGCCTATCCCAACCGAAGAGCCTTAAGCGGCTCGATACGAACTGCATAAATAATAGATACCATCCCGCCAAACGGGCCAATTGCCAACAACAAAGCAATTGCGATTAGTGAACGTGTGCCGTTGAATACCAATGGAATGGTGGGAGGGAAGCCGAGTGAGAATAAGTATGTCATTCCGCCTCCGATCCCAACCCCGAGCGCGGTCACAAAAATGATCTGGATCACCGCTGATAACCCCACCACCCCATTCGAAGAGCCAATAGCTTTCAACACACCGATCTGTGGAACCTTCTGGAGGATCTGAATTTGGAAGAAGCCACCGATGACGAGAATGCCGATCAATAACGTGAAGACGCCCTGTGTTTGGACGGTACCTTGTTGAGCAGAATATCCGGGAATATTGTTGATGGTCGTCTCAATACTTGCAACTTCAATGTTGGAAACTTTTTCAATCAATCTTGCAGACATTGCCTCAACCTGCGAAGGGTCGGTCAATTTCACTGCGATGATATTGGGATACGGTGTATCACTGGTCAGGTCTGATTCGGATTGTGGACGAATTTTTTCCCATGTTGCTGCCGGCACAAAAATGGTAGGCTGGAAAAAATAAGACTGTCCATCCACCAAGCCAACGATCTTCAGGTCAAAAAACTCATCCTCTGTTCCTTGTGTTGAGCGGATTTGGATGGTGTCGCCAATTTGAATATCTGAGCGCAGCGCCACATTACGATCCATTACAGCTTCGCGGGCTTCTCCCCCACGGAATTCACGGCCTTCCAATATTGGAGGCATACCTGGCCTGCCGGGTTCTGCACCCAGCATGGAGACTTTCAATGGTTCTTCCAGGGAAACGATCTCGGTGCTGGATGTATAGATCGCGCCTGCATCAGCAACCCCATCTACGCGGCGGACTGCTTTTACAGTGTTTGTTTCAAGGCGGCTAGAGGCAATGCTGTAATCTGATTTTTCCAGAAAAACGACAAGCTGGGCATCCAAATTTGCCACATATTGACGGTTACCGTTGGCTAAGCCTTCGCCCAATGCGGCAATAAATAAAACCAAAAGAGTGATCAAGGCGATCACCAATGCCACAAGAAAAAAACGTCCCTTGTTACGAATCACTTCTTTTATGGCCAGATAGGTTGCAAGAAAAATATTCTTCATGATGCTTCTTTCAAAATGCTTGAATTTTTTAGACGACGGGCTTTGAGTCGTAGGGTCTGTTCCAATCCACACCCATAATGCCATGCAGAATCAGGTCAACGGAGGGATGGTCGGCAATATCTTCATAATAGTATGGAAGGCGAATTTTTCCATCTGTTCCGATAATGAAGGTGCCTGACATTTGATAGGCATCCTGACCTACTGGTGGAAGTTCAGGTTTGTATCCTTTTTGGCGCGCCAGCCGGCGATTGGAAAGCCAGATGCGCGGCGAAAGCAAGGTCTGCCATGCGGTGCCTTGATACAATCCATAAGCATGGTAGGCTGTGCGATCTGGGTCTGCAAGGCAGGTGGCGCTGGGTGCGCGCTGTTCGCAGAAGGCTTTGGCTGATTCTGCTGAAGCGTGGGAAATGATCGCGAGGTGCAACCCTTTTTCGGTTAAAGCTTGATGCGCATCAATCAATTGGTCCACCATCTCTTTGCATTGGGGACATCCAAAATGACGGGTAAAAGCCAATACCAATACGTTTTTCTTCCACAAAGAGGAAAGCTGCACAGGGCTTCCGTTTGCAGACAGCAATTTCACATCGGGGGCTGGGTCATTGAATTTGAGTTGATTTATTAATGCCATAGGGTCCTTACAGATAGTGTGTTTGTGGCGTTTGAATATTGGTATTCTATCACAATGCACAGGTTTTGCAAAGGTTTTGCAATGGAGAAGTTTTTTTTCTTTTGATAAAAAAGTGGAGCATACTAATGTATGCTCCACTCACCTACACAATATGCAGAATGGATTTCTCTACCTTGTTACCATTCTTTGCTACCCGCCGCCAACTGCTGTTGTCGTTGAGGGATATCCAGCGGCGTTCTTCAGTTCGGTAGAACCAGTCCTTATCCTGCTGATAATACACGAGCACGCCTGTAGATTCCCAAATATTGAGAATTTCGTTCCCATGTGCGTGCGTATCGTCAAAGTCTGTTGTGGCACGCTGACCCATTTCACTGTACAACTCGTTCAGTTCGAGCAAGAGAGTATTGATCTCAGGAGCCAGATGATTTACCTTCAACCCAATACGTTTGGCTTCTTCGATCAAGATCGGGTACCCATGCGATGGGTATTTTGAATTCAATGTGGCTGCAATATTCTCAGCTTCCTGTTCATCTTCAATGTGATATGCGAGTAATTCCTTGCAGAGCATGATGGATAATGACTCGGCACGGTCTACTGCGCCAATGACAAGTGGATGCACATGCTGAAATAATTGTTGATACGGGTTCTCGCTCTTATCGGACCCTTGGGCCTGCCACAGTTTCACGACGCGATTTAATTCATCCAAGCTGACGCTGACGCGGTCATTGTCACGGTCAATTGGAGAGAGGGAGTGCGTGAGAGATGTATCCACTGAGGTGAGGTATGCCATAGGCCCCATTTGGATTTCATTTGTACCAAGCGCGATCATGGTGGCAGCGGAAGCGCATTCCAGTGGAATGACAGCAACTACCTCTTTGCAATATTGGCGAAGCAAATTTACGATACGTAGAGAGGCTTGCCCATTACCGCCGCTTGATTTTATAAAGAGATATATTTTCTCCTGATGGCCGATCTTTTCCAACAGTTCAAATAATGCAAGCACATCATCATGGCAGACGCTGCCGCGCGGGTTGTTGAAGTAGGTCACCAATGTACCACCAAGAAGTTTATTAACCTGCTTGATAATGCTTTGTGTTTTTTCAAATAAGATGGGTGGTTGTTTTTCTTTGTTTTTAGTTTGGGTCGCCACGTTTAACTCTCCTAACCTAAGGGGTGTCAGGATAATAACATTTATTTATCATTCACTGTTTAGACAAATGTACTATTTCTATTGCAATTATTTACCGACGCGACCATATCCACCCGCCTACGAAACCGATCAATTCTCCAAGAATTACGAAAGTGATCACGCCTGATATGCTGCTGGTTATCATCCAATTGGTAATGCTGAACAGGCCCAGCGAAAGGAAATTATAAGCAAGCAAACCGCCCAGCAGAATGCCAAGAGTCCAACGCAGGGCCGGCCTTCGATTCGTGACACGCACGAGAACCATGTACGCCACCCCAGTGCTGGAAAGAATAACCAACATGGCAACTACCCAGGATGAAAAACGGGGGAAGCCATCTTCAGAGACATATGGGTCCTCTTCCACTTCAACAGGCGCTTCAGGGGTTGGAGAAATGGATTGCGTTAATTCTGGTACCACTACAGTAACAGCTACTGCGCCTGATTGTGAAACATCCAATTGAACGACATTTGAAATCACAGCAGGTTCGCTGGAAACACGAATTTCAAGCAGGCCAGGTTTATCCAAACCAAAGGAAGCACGCGCCACACCCTTCGTTGTGACTGATTCCACCTGCTGCAAAATGCCTCCGCCTTCGCCGGTTAACAACATGGAAAACTGTACAACCGTCCCATCTGGAACAGGATGCCCATTATTATCCACAATTGTGCCGGTGCGTATGGCAATGGTGTCGCCAATTCTAAAGAGCGGAATCGGAGTCGGTTCGGGGGTGAGACCAGCCCCAGGGGTCACAGGATCAGGCGGCAGGTCCAGAAAGATCGGAATGATCTGATTGGCATTCGGCGACATGACTGAGATCAAGTCATACCCAACTGCAGAGACAGAAACAGGTGATGATCCGGCGGGTGTCAATTCTTGAAAGAGCAGGCGGGCTGCAACATCCACAAATTGAGGCTGTTTGCTGTATAACGCATAATAAGCAGTTAATTTTGAAATGGTAGTGGTGTCAAAATAATAAGGCGCGCCAAATGAAAAAAGGATCACCTTTTTATCACGCAGCAGATCAGGGCGTTCACGCAGAAAACGGCTGATAAGAGCAGGCTGGTTATTTGAAGCATCTGTTACTGAAATGACGATCCAGTCCGTGCGGTCAAGATCATCTGCCATAAGTTGATAGTCGTCTGGAGTATCAAGCAGACTCTGCAACTCTCCAAGTGAGTAGGAAGTAAGCCTAAAACCTTCGGTTTGATTTCCGCTTTGAGGGCCATACAATTGCAAAATAACATTTTCTAGTGCGTCTATTGCAAACAAAGATTGCGGAAGGCATTCAGTACACTGTTTTATATCCACTGTGTCTGTCAGGAAGGTAAGGTGTTCATTCTGTTGGGGCGGCAGGGGCATTACACTGGCAAGGTCTGATAAATCTGGGCTGATCAATGTAGCTGAATTGCGAGCTACCGCGAATGTAACAGCAGTATCGGAGCCTACACCGACCGGGGAACCCTCTTTGACAACATTACCGAGAATAAAATTATCGTAGATGCCCATTTTCGCAGCAAGGATGCGAGCCACAGAAGCATCTACTCGCTGCGCAAAAGCCGGGTCTTCGTTATATTTTTGGACAAAGAAATCGATCAAACGGGTTGTAGTGGTATATGAATCCGGCGCATCGCTGGAAACGATATTGCCAAGGTACAGGATATCATTCCCAGCAAGAAAGGCATCACGAGCAGCTACCCTTGCAAAAAATTGGCCGCCACCAGAAGCATAAAAATCGCTCACAGAGGGGCTACCCAAATTATCGCTCACAACCAGACCGCCATTTGCGTACCAGGTTGCAAATTCAGGCAGAGCCAATATCTGGCTCAATGCCTGAGAATCAAAACTGATCGGCCTTGTTGTAGCGCGAATATTTCCCTGAAACCCTTGATAGCGAATATGTGAAACAAGCAAGCCGTCTGCTGTTGCATTCTCAGAGACAGCATTCCCTGTTACTGCGAAGAATGGAGCAAGTTCGATCTGCTTAAGCTGCTCCAACGATTTGCGGACCGTAGAAACTTCCTGCTCTGGTAATCGGTCTGCGCCGCCCACACCCGGAAAATGTTTAGCAATCACAAGCAGGTTATTTTCACTGCCAATGTGTAACCCATTCACATAAGCGCTGCCCATCTCCCCCACCCAAAACGGGTCGCCGCCAAAGACACGCGCGCCCAAGTCGCCGCCTGAAGAAGATGGTGTCTCCAACACATCGAGCGAGGGACCAATATGCAAATTAAATCCAATCTCAGCAAGTTCACGTCCGCGTACAATCCCCACCTGTTCAGCAAGATCAGGATCCCATGTTGCCCCAATTGCCATTTCACTGGGCAAAGGTGTCAACCCGCTCAAAATTTGATCGGTTGGGTGTCCATCGCCTTCTTGCGTTGTACCAATAAAAAGAGGCACATATGCCGAGGTAACCATCTGTCCGGTTTGCGGGTCTTGAAAAGGCGTCACAGCCCTGTCCCACGCCAATCGCTGAAGATCATCGATCAACGTGCTGGCTTGCACAACTGTATCTGTCCCAGAAAAATTATCATTCTCCGACAGCAACATCACGCCGCCCACATGATAATTGGCAATCAGGTTATAAATTTGAGACTCAGTGCTGGTATCTGTACCTTCAAATGTCACCAGAAATAATTGTCCAACGCGTTCTTCGGGTGTCATCTGATCCAAAATTAAACGAATGCCGGGAGGAGGCGTGGAAGTTTGCGCCTGCACCGGCACTGGTGCGAGCGGCAAAATAAAAATTAGCAACAATAAAATTCGAATAAAACGCATTACTTTCTCTTATATCATATTCCTGCACCCAAAGTAGCATACAAGATAGACAAACCCTTTAGATAAAATGGACGCCGCTCATTGAACGGCGTCTGATGGACGTTCGCTTCGTTCCCCGCTCAGGCCTGATTCTGTTATTCTGAAAAATTTACTCGCCTCTGCCAAGTGCCTGAACAGCGGTTGCAGGGTCATCGGTAAAGATGCCATCTGCACCCCATTCCTTGAGTCGGGTGACCTCTTCGGGGGTGTTTGCCGTCCAAACATGCACACGTCTTTTGATGCGGTGCGCACGCTGCATTTGCTCACGGCTTGTGCTGGTAATGTACGGATGCAAAGCTTGATAATCGCCAAACATAAAGCCAAAGGAGCGCGCCCACAAACCAACCAAGCCTGGCATGGCAAGCAGGCCGCGAGGAACCCCGGGCAATTCCTGTGCTGCGATCTTCAAATTAGATGCAAAAAATGAAGAAAAGATGATCTGCCCCTGATTGTTATGGCGCTTGATCAACTCACAGACTTTAGCGGTCAGCCCATCGTGTCGGGTGGAGTAATTGGTCAATTCAATGTTGATCAATTTATCCTTCCCCACTGTTTCAAACACTTCTTCAAGCAGGGGTACTCTTGTTCCTCTGAATTTTTCATCGAACCAGGCGCCTGCATCGAGTTTGCGAATCTCTTCCAATGTGAAAGAAGCAACCTTGCCGCTGCCGTTTGTGGTTCGGTTAAGTGTGGGGTCATGTATGACAATGATATGACCGTCAGATGTCAGTTTTGCGTCGAGCTCAACACCGTCTGCTCCTTTTTGGATGGCTTGTGCAAATGACGGGAGGGTATTCTCGGGCGCAAAAGACTTGTCACCACGGTGAGCGAGAATGATTGGGGTGGGGAAATTTTCAAGCATAGGAATCAGCTACCAGTTAAGCATGAGGCGTTTTAAATATCCACAAAATAGGCTTTGCCCGCATGGTCGATCATCTCGCGAGACATGGCCGGGGGAACAGAAAGATAGGAGGCGATATCGATGATCTGGTCGCATAAATCTCGCGGATGGGATGCGCGCAGCTTGCGGTTGCGTTTGATGTACCATTCCTGCAAAAGGTATGCAAGCCCCTGATCATTGTATTCGATGCGCTTATCCTGGGCAACGCGTTTGAAAATTTCACGATACTCTTCAAACGAAGGGTCACCGATCTCGATCTTGTGGCGCAAGCGACGCAGGAAGGCTTCATCAACAAGGTCTTTGGGGGGAAGGTTCGTGGAGAAAACAATCAACACATCAAATGGAACTTCGACTTTACGGCCTGTGTGCAGGCGTAAATAATCGAGGCGATTTTCGAGCGGAACGATCCAGCGATTTAACAGATCTCGCGGGCGAACTTGCTGGCGGCCAAAGTCGTCGATGAGCAAAATGCCGCCATTGGCTTTGACCTGAAAAGGCGCTTCGTAAAATTTGGTAGTGTCGTCGAACACAAGATCGAGACCTTCCAAAGTCAACTCGCCGCCAACTACGATGAACGGCCTGCGGATCTTTACCCAACGTGGGTCGCGGCGTGTGTTCGTGCGTAAACTGCCAGTTGGGGAGCCGTTGCCTGCGCCTGCTTCGGTCTCTGGGGCAAGGCTGTGGCTGACTGCATCATAAACTTTGATGACTTGCCCATCCAAATACAACGCGTAAGGGATATACATGTTCTGGCTAAGAACCAGATTGCCAAAAGCACGCGCAATACTGGTCTTGCCATTACCGGGAGGGCCATACATAAAAATAGAAGAGCCGGAATTAAGCGCAGGGCCAAGCCGTTGAAAGGTTGATTCTGAAATAACCAATTGCGACAAAATCTGTCGCATGGTACGTGTGGTTACGGTAAGGCGTCCACTTTTTTGGCGGCGAATTGCTTCGTTATACACTTCAAAAGGAACAGGCGCAGGGCCGGCATATTGACTGCGTTCCATGGCCTCGCGGGCACGGAGAATGCCCTGGCTTGTAATACCATAGGTATAAGCGCCCTCACCCAAGCCGCCCTGGGATGATTTTACTTCGATGAATTTTTCCTGCTTTAAGATCGTCAGCAACTGGTCAGTTACGCCGGCCAAAGGCAGGGTAATTTCTTCAGCGATCTTGAACCCCGTTAAGTAACCACGAAAATAGAGAACTTTAAGAATCAAGTCTTGCAGCCAAAGAGGTGAAAGCCCCGTATCTTCTACGCTATTGATCTGCGGAGGTGAAAAACCGCCAACAGCGCCTGGATTTTGTCCTATTTGTCTCGTCATAATGATCACCAATCCCGCGCAATAAAATTTTAGTGTAACAAACTAATTATACTTCTTTTCGTTTATAATCCTGCTCATATGAAACTATCAGTCATAATCCCTGTTTACAATGAAGTTGAAAGTATTGAAACCATTCTGACACGGGTATACGATACAAAACTTACCCACGAGATCATTGTGGTGGATGACGGTTCAAAAGACGGCACACGCGACAAGCTGAAAACGCTGGATGGAAAAAAGAATGTTCGGGTCATCCTGCATGAGAAAAATCAAGGCAAGGGTGCAGCAGTCCGTACTGGAATGGCCGCAGCGCAAGGTGATATCCTCCTGATTCAGGATGCCGATCTTGAATATGACCCGCGTGATTACCCTGAATTACTAAAGCCGATTCAGGAAGGGTTGGCAGATGTGGTGTACGGTTCGCGTTTTCTCGGGCGCGCCCACCGCGTCACAATGTTCTGGCACATGCTCGCCAACAAATCGTTGACGCTCATGACCAACATCCTGTACGACACTATTTTGACCGACATGGAAACCGGCTATAAGGTATTCAAACGCCAGGTTATTGATGGAATGGTCATCCGCGCCAATAGTTTTAATTTTGAACCTGAGTTCACAGCCAAAATTCTCAAGCGCAAATACCGCATTTTTGAAGTCCCCATCACCTTCAACCCGCGTGATTATTCACAAGGGAAGAAGATCAAGATACATGATGCCTTTGAAGCAGTATGGGCATTGATCAAATACAGATTTGTTGATTAATCATAAGACGGGCGCATTGCCCGTCTTATTTTTTAAACATGCTGACAAATACAGACTCCAGCCCATCCAGCGAGTTTCGAACCGCTTCAGACAACCCGCTGCCTGTAGATGTGGACCCAGGCTGGATCGCCACGAGAAGCGTCTCTGGTCTTTTATTTTTGGGAATCACCTTGAAAAGAAGATCCAAATTTACGGAATGGGTAGACATCCCAATCTTGCGAATTTCGGCAAAGTCCACCAGTGCAATCTCACCTGGGCTGGCATTAAAATCTGCCGCATCCACGATCAACACCATATTTGCACCCGAAGATTCGATCTGGGAAATACAATTTTCAGGAACATCCCCTGCATCCAATAATGGAATATTTACCTTCCTTTGAAGCCTCTTAATCAAATAAGACCCCACACCATCATCTCCGCGTGAGCGGTTGCCCACTCCCAACAGGAGAACATTTTTATCTTCAATGCGTGCGTTAAGTTCATCAAACATGCCTATTATTCTACGTTGAAATTGAGAATTATCAGTTTACAAAACTAATAGGACTATTACAATTCCCCCACAAAAAACCAGGGTCTGAAAGGAGATTTCCCTTCCAGACCCTGGTTGCTTACTTTAGGGCTTTACAAAGACGTTGTATTCCAGAATATAGTCGCCTGCCTCATAATCCGCGGAGCCATCATTGATAGGCGCAGTGAACGTGGCAGCAATGGACATTTTATGCTCACCAGCCGGCCATTTGCTAAGCGCCGTATAGTACAACCGGCACCACTGACCGCCGTTCTCTAGATCTTCCTTTCTCAACGAATCCAGAGGGACATCTTCCCCATCAAGAGTGAATTTCAATTCAATATTCTCGAAGTTCTGGTTGAGAACATCTTTGGTGGAAGTACACCAAGCGTACATCCAAACCAATGTTTCTTCCTTCAAAAGAGGAACTGTGTACACCAATGTGCCAGGCACACCAAAGTCTGCTGATTCATACTTTTCGCGAGCAAGGTCTTCTACAAAACTCTTACCAGAAGAAAATGCGGAGGAAGCCGCAGCAGCACTTGCCACTTCCGGCGGGCCGGAAGGAGTGATCCCCGCGCCCAGAGGCTGGCTGATCGCCCGCTCTGCAAAAGCAAGAATGACATCTTCGCCATTATATTGTTGGAGCAAAGTCTCAGCCGTTACAGGAACCCGCAAATCAGGAACAACCCCATTGCCTTCAAGGTGGATGTTGCCATCTGCATCCATGGCGCGGCCAATGGTCATTTGTGTGTAGAGACCCTCAGGCATGTAGAAACCTTCTACGCTGCCGCCCGCCCCTTCCGAGGGATATTGTCCTACAATAATCGCACGGTCATTGATCGTCATGTTGTAGGAGAAGAATTCGCAGGCGCTGGCGCAGTTGGGGCCGACCATCACCACCACCTGTCCATTGTATTGAAGCTGCTCACGCGGCGGAATCATGGATTCTTCGCGATCTGGGTCAAGGAAGAACTCGCCGGTGCTATCATCATAATAAGCAGACTGACCAACAATGATCTCTTCATTGAAGAAATAAGCTGCCATTTGGTCGGCCAGCCAGCCGCTGCCACCGCCGTTGTTGCGCAGGTCAAGGATAATGCCAGGCACTTCGTTTTCGTTGAAGTACTGCATGGCGCGTTCCCACACCAAAATGGAAAGCAGGTCATTATCCGAGAAGCTGGAAATCTTTATATAGCCATAACCGCTCGGAAGCATATCAAACTCAACGGGCAGGGCTTCGGCGTCTACACCTGCACGGAAAGAGGAAGCATTGAAGCTGTCGAACTCATTGACTACAGCCAGGGCAGCAGTCTGCTCGGCGCCTTCCGGATTCTTAAATACAACTTCAACCTCACCCTTGTCCATCTTAAAGCGGGTTGCATAGCGCAATTGTTGAAGGCGCTTGATCTCAGGGTTGCTGAACGGAGAAGACCACGGAATAGTGGCTTCCACTACATCGCCGGTTGGTACACCATCCAAAGAAATGATCTCTGCACCCCAAACCATTCCAGCTTCAGCAGCAGGGCCACCTTCGGTAATAAAGTTAGCGATGAATTTGCCATCATCTGTCTCGCGCATCCCAAAGCCCAAACCGCCGGCTGTCTCATCCTGAAAATCCTGATCCAGAAGGGATGAATCGAACCCAATATGTGTATCAGGAATAGACCAGAGAAAATCGCGCAGCGCAAGAGCATAAGCATGGCTATCTTTACTTTTCTCGGCTTCTTCAAAGCGCGGACGGAATTCCTTGCCCAATGCATCCCAGTCGATCTTCTTCAGTTCGGTGAAAGCATATTCATTTTTAAATTTCTCAAGCATCTTATCAAATGCTTCAGTATAAGAAAGCGCAGAGAAATCATCTGCGGCAGAGCCTTCCGGCTCGATCAAAGGAATCTCAGGGCTTTCCGAACGATCTATGCTAAAGGGCGTTGCATCCAGATCGATGACAGACCAGCCCGCAGGTAGATCCATGATCGGATCGTCATCCGTAAATAATTTCTTGTCGTCGCCAAATCCAGACGGGAAGGATTGTCCACCATCTGGTGCAAACACAAGATATTTGCCGCCAAACACTTCGAGATAAGATGCACTATCATCACTGACTTTGGTGGAAGCATACGCAGAGGACCAGCCGCCGCCGCCTTGGTCGCGGCGTTCAAGGAATGGGTCACCCCATGTGTTCGTCCAATATGCAACGGCAAAAACCATCACGCCAGGTTCATCTGTACCATCATGATCTACATCATGCAGTGTGCCTTTTGGCTCTTCAGGCAGCGTGATGCTGTATGTAAAAGGTGATGTATAAAAATCAGAAGTGATCTGGCCGATCACCTGTGATTCAACTGGAATCAAAAACTTGCGATCACGGGTCACAAACCCGCCTTGATCTTCAAGAATGATCACAGGCTCGGCAACACCCATTGTAAAAAATGTATTGGTATAGGTCACATCACCAGTAACGATCTTTGGGCCAGTCCCGCTGGCAGCCGCTTCCGTTGCAGCCGGAGCTTCGGTTGCAACTTTTGGCGCACATGCCGCAAGGAGCATACTTACCATGACAAGAACTGTAACAATATTAAACAAACGCGATCTCATACTACCTCCTCAAAAATTTTCCCCATTATAACGCCGAAGTATAATGAGCTTATGACCCCACAAATACAAGCCGAATTTGAACGAGCAGCGCAAGCCCGCTTAAAAAATAACGAGGGACAGGCCCGCGTGTGTGCAAGGCGCGCGGCAGGCATTGCCATACGGGATTATCTGACCCGCCACGGGACTCACATCCCAAGCACGAGCGCCTACGATCTACTTAATCTCATTAAGGAAGATACGCTTCTCCCTCTTAACATGAAACTGGTTGCTGACCATTTGACATTGCGTGTCACTGAAGAATTCAAACTCCCCGTTGAAGCAGACCTGGTTGCAGAAGCCCGCCTTCTGTGCGACTGGTTATTAAACAATTAGCCCCAAAGATTTATAAAACCTTTGGGGCTTTCTTTCTATTGAAGAGATTTAATTACCCTTTGCGCCCCACCAAATAATAAAACGCGCGCGCAAGAGTGGCAATTACAAGCATTCCCGACATCACACCGCCAAAGACCAGGAACATCCTGCGCCAATCTGTAAGCTTCAAAGTAATTTCGCTTCGAGTAGGCATTTGAATGCGTCCGCGCAGGCGTTGAACAACTTCTTTCGGAGCAGTCACCGGCTTCAAGGTCCCGGCAAGATGCGCTTCAAGGAGTTGGATATCTTCTTCAGGAGTGTGAATTTGATTACGTTTCGTCATGCGTACCCTTTTATTCGGCGGGATAAAGCACCAAACCTACTGTGCCTGGCCCAAAATTAATCGCAAGAGAAATGGAGAGGTCTGTCATCTCTGCGCTTTTTACATTGAACTTTTTCTTTGCATCTTCCAGCAAAGCCCTTCCAGACGCAATATCGCGTGCATGAACAATGCCAAGATGAACGGGTTTATCGCCAACAGTTTCCTTCCCAATTTCAAGGACACGATCCAGCGCCGCTTTGCGAGTGCGGACCTTTTCCACCATGTTGACAAGCCCGCTCTGCAAACGAGCAATCGGCTTAACATTTAATATAGAGGCAAGTGCCGCTGAAAGTGTGCCTACCCGTCCGCTGCGGCGGGCGTAATCCAGAGTATCAAGCGTCAGAATAACATGTACCTGATCACGAATGGATTCCAGGTGATGAATGATCTCATCCACACTTTTTCCTTCGCGCTCCATCAAACGGGCAGCGCGGCACATAAAACCAGTGCCCATTGAGCCGCCCAAAGAATCAAACGTGATGATGTTGTACTCACCCTTCAATTCCTGCGCTGCAGAAACTGCGGATGCGTATGTGCCAGAGAGTTTACTCGTGATATGGATCGAAAGAATGGTATCGCCGGGCTGAAAATTATTTTTATAGAATTCAACGAACTGATGCGGAGAAGGCTGGGAAGTCTTCGGGAATGGATTTGATTTATCATCCACCAATTTGTAAAACCCATCAAAATTCAAGTCCACATTTTGGATGTAGGTCTTCTCGCCAAAATGCACATTGATAGGAATGACTTTAATGTCAAATTCCTTTTCCCAGGCAGGGAGAATATCAGCAGCGCCGTCGGTCACAATTCTTAACATGGTTTACTCTCCTTCAAAATTAAGATTTTGATCTTCCAATTGATCGCGAAGAGCCAGCAACGTACGATGATAAAGGCTTTTCACGGCTCCTTCACTTCTACCCATGATTGCACCGATCTCAGCGTTTGACATGTTTTCAACGAACTTCAAAATTAACAGGTTTTGCCTTTCGGGTGGCAATTTACGGATCATCCGCAAAAGCGACTCCTGTTCCTGTGAACGAACCAGATTTCTCTCAGGGTGATCGCCTTTTGTCGGCAGGATCGGCAGTTCATCCAGAGGAATCTCCTGCTTACGGCTGCGGTCACGATGCCAGTTTGCCACCAAGTTGTGAGCAATACGATACAACCAAGCAGAAAAAGGCACACCCCGATCTGTATAATTTTTGATGTGGTTCATCGCCCTTTGGAACACACGCGCAGTCAAATCCTCTGCGTCATGGGAGTTTCCTGTTCGGTAGTAAACGTAGTTATAGATACGTTCTACATAACGCTCATACAGCTGACCAAATGAGTCTCGGTCACCTTGTGAAGCGCGGGCAAGGACTTCTTCTTCGTTGAATTCAATATCCGGCAAGTTAAAAACCTTACCGGCGGATTTGAAATAAATAACACCGCCGGATTTAATAAGTTGCACTGAGTATAACATGCACAACTACACTACTTTAACTACATATTTCATAAGCTCTTCACTAAATAAGCCATACCGAAAACAGGTTGGTATAATGCAAGGCTACCTCTGATAAAGAAACGCAGTATTATCAGAACGCATGTGCTATAATTGCTTCACTTTTCCAACCATTTAAAGAAGGCTAATCTATGTCAGCAAATGTCATTCGTGTCGTGGGCGCGCGCGTCCATAATTTGAAAAATGTCACCGTCGAGATCCCGCGTGACAAGTTCGTGGTTATCACAGGCTTGTCCGGCTCAGGCAAATCATCCCTCGCATTTGACACCATCTTTGCCGAAGGACAACGCCGTTACGTTGAGTCTCTCTCCGCTTATGCACGCCAGTTCATCGGCCAAATGGACAAACCCGATGTTGACTACATTGACGGCCTCTCCCCCGCTGTTTCCATCGACCAGAAATCCACCAGCCACAACCCCCGCTCCACAGTAGGCACAGTCACCGAAATTTACGATTACATGCGTTTGCTCTTTGCACGCGCAGGCATTCCACACTGTCCCATCTGTGGACGTGAAGTGGTCAAGCAGTCGGCGCAAGAGATCGTGGATAAGATCGAAAAGCTACCCGATGGTTCCCGCGTGCTAATCCTGTCTCCACTGGTGCGAGCACGCAAAGGGACGTATCAGGCTGTCTTTGAAGAAATCCGCAAGGCAGGTTTCACTCGTGTCCGAGTGGATGGAGATGCGCACTCGCTGGATGACGAAATCGAACTCGACCGCTACAAGCAGCACACCATCGAAGCGGTAGTAGACCGCCTCGTCATTTCACAGCATGAAGACAAAGAAGAAAAGAAATCCGCCCGCACCCGCCTGACAGATTCCGTTGAAACCGCGCTCAAGTTTGGCGAAGGCTATGTCACCGTCAATCTGGTCGACAAAAAAGAAGACATGCAATTTTCTGAGCATCTCGCCTGCCCTGAGCACGGCGTTAGTATTTCAGAAGTAGAACCGCGTACCTTCTCGTTCAATACCCCGCAAGGCGCTTGCCCCGATTGTCAGGGACTTGGCTCCAAGCTGGAAATTGACCCACAGCGCATCATCCCTGACGACAGCCTGTCTCTGAACGATGGAGCGATCGTCAGCATGGAGTGGAGCGGCCCAAAGGTCGAAGGCGGCTACTACTGGCAAAGTCTCATCAATGCCTCAAAAGCCTTCAAGATCGATCTGGATAAACCTGTACGAGAATTATCCAAAGAAGCAATGAAGATCGTTCTGTACGGAACCGGTGACAAACAAATTCAAATGACATATCAGGGTGCGAACGGAAACGAGTTCAAATTCACCCGCGCATTTGAAGGCGTCATCACCAACATGGAACGCCGCTACCGCGAAACAAATTCGGAATACATCCGCGAGAAAATTTCCGAGTTCATGTCCGACCGCCCCTGCCCAAGCTGCGGAGGTAAACGCCTCAACCCCGCCGCGTTGGCCGTCACCGTAGACGGAGTCAATATTGTGGAAGCCAACTCATGGCCGGTCCTGCAAACGCTGGAATGGGCAAAAAAGATCGCGGGCAAAAATTCTCCGCTTACTTCAAAACAGAAAACCATTGCCGAACGTGTGATCAAAGAGATCAGTGAACGGCTCTCCTTCCTTGTCAATGTCGGTTTGGATTATTTGACTTTGAATCGCTCCGCTGTCACACTCTCCGGCGGCGAAGCGCAGCGCATCCGACTCGCGACCCAAGTTGGTTCTCGACTAGTGGGAGTTCTCTACGTTTTAGATGAGCCGTCCATCGGCTTGCACCCGCGGGACAATACGAGATTGTTGGAAACGCTCAAAGGACTGCGCGATCTTGGCAACACGGTCTTGGTGGTTGAACATGATGACGAAACCATCCGTGAAGCAGATTGGGTGATTGACCTTGGTCCCGCCGCGGGTGAACATGGCGGCCAAGTAATGGCAGAGGGCACACCGAAACAGATCTTGGCGCACCCAAAGTCATTGACTGGGCAATATCTTTCGGGACGGAAACAGGTTGCAGTTCCGAAGAAGAGGCGAGAAGGAAATGGCAAGGAGTTGACCATTGTCAATGCAACGGCAAACAACTTGAAGGGCGTCACTGTCCCAATTCCTCTTGGAAAATTGGTTTGTATCACTGGCGTTTCAGGCTCGGGCAAATCCACATTGATGAGCGACATCATGTACAACGCGCTGGCCGCAAAGTTGATGGGCGCACGCACGCAGGCTGGTGAACACGAACGCATTGATGGGGTTGAGCACCTCGATAAGATCATCAACATTGACCAATCCCCCATCGGGCGCACGCCGCGCTCCAACCCAGGAACATACACGGGCTTGTTCGATGAAATTCGCAAGCTGTACGCCGAACTGCCTGAAAGTAAAGTACGTGGATACAAGCCTGGGCGCTTCTCGTTCAACGTGCACGGCGGACGCTGTGAAGCCTGTCAGGGACAGGGTGAGTTGCGAATTGAAATGCAGTTCCTGCCTGATGTGTACGTGCCTTGCGATGTATGCCACGGCAAACGCTTCAACCGCGAGACCTTGCAGGTGATGTTCCGCGACCAGTATTCGATTGCTGATATTTTGGATATGACCGTTGACCACGCCTTGACCGAATTCCAGAATTACCCGCAGATGCAAAATAAATTGAAGCTCTTGCAGGAAGTTGGGCTTGGCTATGTGCGCGTTGGGCAAGCCGCTACGACTCTTTCAGGTGGTGAAGCGCAGCGTGTAAAGCTCTCAAAGGAACTTTCCCGTCGAGCCACAGGCCGCACACTCTATGTGCTGGATGAGCCCTCCGTTGGCCTACACGCAGCGGACGTGCATAAATTGATCGAAGTACTGCAACGTCTTGTGGATGCTGGCAACTCTGTTCTCATCATCGAACATAACCTCGACATCATCAAAGTTGCAGACTGGCTGATCGACCTCGGCCCTGAAGGCGGCGATAGAGGTGGCGAATTGCTCGCGCAAGGCACACCGGAACAGATCATGAAAGTGAAGGAATCTTATACGGGGAAATATTTGAAAGCGCACATGAAATAGGAAGCCTCGTAGGCAAGTAAACATGTACACAGGTAGACAGGTTGAAAAAGGCTTGTCTACCTGTTTTCTTGTCTACCTGTTTTCCTTTTTTCAGGTAGAATTATTTTACATTGCGTGGGACATCAAACTGCATTTGCACGCTCTGTACAAAGGACATGATGAATGAATAACAAACCTCCCGTTACCCCCGCTTCTTCTTCGGATGTGATTAACGCATACCGCAAACGCAGGCAACGCAGAAGCCCAAATATTATTTATATTGCCGCAGGCGTACTCGTGCTGGGCGGCCTTGCATTGCTTATCTATTGGCTTGTCAGCACTCCAAACAATCCAATTTCCAACATGCTGGCTACAGAGACTCCCACGCCGACCATTACTCCATCTCCAACAAATACAAATACTCCGACCTCTACACCGACTGAAACACCTACTGCCACGATCACCCCCACGGCAACATTCTCGGCTCCTTTTACATATACGGTACAGGATGGTGACTATCTTGCCTTAATTGTGGAAAAATATAACCTCGGAGTAGATGGTGTTGACCTCATCCTTTTGCTAAATCCGTTGACGGTGGATGCCAACGGCAACACCTTGGGCCTTGACCCAACCAACCCAATTATTATCCCCGGCCAGGTCATTCTACTTCCCTACCCAGGTATGCCGCTTCCTACTGCCACTCCTATTCCACCTAACCTGGTACGCGGTACAAAAGTGGATTACTACGTAAAGGCAGGCGATTCGCTCGGCGGCATTGCAGCGCTTTTCAACAGCACCATTGACGACATCATCAAAGAGAACAACATTACAGACCCCAACGCGCTGTTTGTTGGGCAGCTACTGGTCATCCCAGTCAACATGGTTACCGCAACCGCTACTCGACCGCCTACAAGTACACCAGTCACACCTGGGCCGGGTACTGTTCTACCAACCTTTACATTGACGCCCATCAATTCAGGGCCAATAGCCACCAATACTCCCTAGACATCTAAAAATCCCGCAGGCAAATTGCCTGCGGGATTTTTAGCAAATTACTGGACAAATCCCCCCCGCTCATGTAAAATACAGCGCTGTCAATAAGAAAAGTAAGGAAAGATTTTTTGGAGGAACGACCTTGGCTAACATTCAATCTCAGATCAAACGCAATCGTCAGAACGAAAAGCGCCGCGTTCGCAATCGTACATTCCGTGGTGCTGCCCGCACTGCTGTGAACGCCGCACGTGCTGCCTTCTCTGAAGGCAATCCCGAAACCAAAGATGCTGTTTTGAAAGCCATCAGCATGTTGGATAAAGCTGCAGAGCAGGGTGTGATCCACAAGAACAACGCCTCCCGCCGCAAGGGACGCCTGATGAAGAAACTTGCCACTTTTGTTCCCGATGAACATTTCGGCGAAGAAAAGAAAAAGGGCGCAAAGAAATCCAAGTAATAGCCCGGTAGGTTTTTAACTTGCACAAGCGCGGGAGTCGAAAGGCTCCCGCTTTTGTTATATTATGTCCACGATCATTTTTCTTAACGGCACATCCTCCTCGGGGAAAACCACCCTGCTCAAAGCCTTGCAAAAGAAATTGCAAGAGCCTTATTTGGATATGGGAATTGACAAATTTATCTGGATGCTCCCCAGCCGATATTTAGACCGTCCGCTTTGGGATGATGTTCTGGGAAAAGCGCTTCAAGCTGGACCGTTAGGCCTGACTCTGTTTTCAGGCATGCACCACGCTATTGCCGCCACCGCCCAACGCGGAAACAACATCCTCGCGGACCACGTCTTCGTGGAAAAGGTTTGGGTGGATGAATGTGCCACTCTCTTCGCTGAGATGAATGCCTACCTTATCGGCGTGAAATGTCCGCTGGAGGTTGTGGAACAGCGAGAAGCTGACCGAAAAGACCGCACTCTTGGGCAAGCCCGCCTGCAATACGATGTCATCCACAAATATGTGAAATACGATCTCGAAGTAGACACATCATTATTGAACACTGAAGAATGTGTCGACAAGATCATCGAGAGATTAAAGTCACCGCCAACTGCATTCAAGCAATTACGCTGATATACATTACCCAAAGGGTATAATCCAGAAATCACCCACAGGATCGCTGCGCTTATGTTTCAAAAAGAACAACAACTCATCGAAGAAAAAATAAAAGCCTTCTGCACGCAGAATGATATTGCGTTGGCAGAACTCAAATGGCAACCCATCCCCTTCTCAGGCGAATGGGGTTTTGCCACATCATTTTTCCAAACCGCTGCCAACGAAGCCAAACTTGGCAAAGGGAGCAAACTTCCAGTGCCGCAAAAGGCTCAGGAAATTGCCGAACAGGTCAAAGGTCAATTAGGAAGCGTGGATGGGATCAGTCACATTGAAGCGGTGAAAGGCTATCTCAATGTCTATTTCAAGACATCTGATTATGCCCGCCGTGTTGTGGACGAAGTACTCACCAACGGCGTGGACTTTGGGCGCGGTGCGAAGAAAAATGAAAAAGTGATGGTGGAATATGCGCAGCCAAACACACATCATTCTTTTCACATTGGCCATGCCCGCAATACGATTCTTGGTGAAGTACTTGCAAGGCTCGTGGAGTTCGCAGGCTTTGAAAC